>JAHFEP010000002.1 GCA_023248415.1 Nitrospirota bacterium | reverse complement strand
GAGAAGATATTTGAGATTGAACTTTGGATTGGCAATAAGCCGTTTGGAAAAGGCAGAGGAAGAAGCAAGAAAGAGGCAGAGCAAATAGCAGCAGAAGAGGCAATAAAGAAATTAAAAATGCAAAATGAAAAATGAAAAGTTGAGGAATATAAAACTCCTTGCGCCTGCAAAGGTAAACCTCTTTTTAGAGGTTGTTGATAAGAGGATTGACGGCTATCATAATATCCGCACAATTTTTCAAAAGATTGAGTTATTTGATGAGATCTCTTTTGAAGAGGCGGACAATGGTATAGCATTGACAATTGAAGGAGCCTCTCTTCCAACAGGGCACGAGAATATTGTCTACAGGGCAGTAAAGGTGGTTATGGATTATGCAAATGTCAGAAAAGGGATAAGGATTCATATTAAAAAGAATATCCCTGTTGCTGCGGGCCTTGGCGGAGGGAGCAGCGATGCAGCAGCAGCTTTATTAGGCGCTTGCAGCCTCTGGGGCATAGACATTTCTTTTAATGAATTATTGGTAATAGCAGCAGACTTAGGCGCTGATGTGCCCTTCTTTTTGTATGGCGCATCTGCCTTGGGACTCGGAAGAGGGGATGAGCTTTATCCAATAAATCTTCCTTTTGTAATGAGTCTCCTTGTTGTAAATCCATGTATTGAAGTTTTCACTGCCTCAGTATATGAGAAATATGATTCATTGAATAATACAAAAATGTTATTGACAAAAGATGAGAAGGATATTAAAATTATACGCTTTATGCACAGTAAGGCAAGCATTGAAAATATAGGGGGATTCCTTTATAATGACCTTGAGGCTGTTGTTTTAAGAGATTATCCTGTTGTCAGGGAATTAAAGGCCGAACTTATAAGGCAGGGCGCAGCAGGAAGCCTTATGACAGGAAGCGGTCCAACAGTCTTCGGGGTATTTTTAAATGAAAAGGAGGCGATGAAGGGGGCATTGGAATTTGAAAAAAGGGGTTATAAGGTCTGGGTTACAAAAACCCTCAGAGATAATAAGATAGAGGGTTAAATTCAACTAAGGTTAGAGGAGGAGATTTGTAATATGCAAGTAACTGAGGTTCGTGTATTTCCGGTAAATGAGGAAAAGCTTAAGGCTTATGTTACAATCACATTTGATGATTCCTTTGTAGTAAGGGATTTAAAGGTCATTAATGGCAATAGCGGCTTATTCGTTGCTATGCCGAGTAAAAAAAGAAAGGACGGGACATTTAAGGATACAGCACATCCTTTAAACAATGAGACCCGTCAAATGATTGAATCAAAGGTTTTAGCAGAATACGAAAAAGAATTGGCAAAACAGGCAGAAGGTGCGGTAGGAGCGGATGCACAGGCTGGGGCATAAGGTTCCTTAATTTTGAACTTTACATTTTCTTGTGTTTGGGGCGTCGACAAGCGGTAAGTCACGAGATTTTGGATCTCGCATTCCCAGGTTCGAATCCTGGCGCCCCAGCCACTGTTAAGGGTAAAAAATGTCAAAGGACTTGAAGATTTTCTCAGGAAATGCCAATATTGCTTTGGCAAAAGGTATATGCGATTATTTAAAGATGCCATTAGGTGATGTAACTGTTTCCACATTCAGCGATGGGGAAATAATGGTGCAGCTTAATGAGAATGTAAGGGGCATGGACATATTTATAGTTCAGTCCTCATCAAATCCTGTTAACAGGAGCATAATGGAGCTGCTGATAATGACAGATGCCTTAAAAAGGGCGTCTGCTTACAGGATTACGGCAGTTCTCCCTTATTTTGGATATGCAAGGCAGGACAGGAAGGTGCAGTCAAGGGCGCCTATTACAGCCAAATTGATTGCTGATTTGATTACTGCTGCAGGCGCACAGAGGGTGCTTACAATGGACCTTCATGCAGGCCAGATACAGGGTTTTTTCAATATACCTGTCGACCATCTGTATGCAACGCCTGTTATACTTGATTATCTTTTTAAGCTGAATCTAAAGGATTTGGTTGTTGTTTCTCCTGATGCAGGCGGTGTTGAAAGGGCAAGGGCATTTGCAAAGAGGCTGAAGGCAACCCTTGCAATTGTTGATAAGAGAAGGGATGGACCGAATGTTTCAGAGGTAATGAATATTATAGGCGATGTAGAGAATAAAAATGCTCTCCTGCTTGATGATATGATAGATACAGCAGGGACAATAACACAGGCAGCAGATGCAATAAAGAAGAAGGGCGCACAAAAGGTAATTGTAGCATGTACGCATGGCATATTTTCTGGCAGCGCCATTAAAAGAATTAATGACTCTGCAATAGAAGAGGTAATTTTAACTGATTCTATTCCGTTAAATGATAAATATAAGGAGTGCAAGAAGAAGATGACAGTTCTTTCTGTAGCTCCGCTGCTCGGCGAGGCAATAAAAAGGATACATACTGAGGAATCGGTAAGTTCGTTGTTTGTGTAATATAAAATTAAATTGTTTAGAATTTAGAATTTCGGATTTAGGATTTATTTTAATTCATTGGAGGTTTAAAGATGCAAAAGATTGGATTAAGTGCAGATATCAGGGAAAAGTCTGGAAAGGGCGCAGCAAGGAGCATAAGGCGCGACGGCAGGATTCCGGCTGTTCTTTACGGCCAGGGCGCAGCTAAAACTATAAGCCTTAACCCTTCTGATGTCCTGAAGATTCTTCATTCAGAATCAGGTGAGAATACCCTGATTAATCTGAAGCTGATGGTAAAAGACAAAGAGACTGAAAAGGTGGCCATTCTCAGGGATTTTCAAACAGACCCTGTAACAGGCAAGCTGCTTCATGCAGACCTTTTTGAGATTTCCATGGACAAGTCTATCAAGGTAAAGGTACATGTAGAAATAACAGGAGATGTGCCAGCAGGCGTTAAAGAGGGCGGACTGCTGCAGCACAATATGCGTGAGGTTATGGTTGAATGCCTGCCTTCCCTAATACCAGACCATATCAAGATTGATGCCTCTGCCTTAAAGATTGGCGATGTTATTCATGTAAGGGATATTAAGATTTCTGAAGGCGTCAAAATCATTGATGACAGCGGTATGGCTGTTGTATCTGTTGCTGCGCCGATGTCCGAGACAAAGTTAGAACAGATGCTGACTGCAACACCTGCTGAAGCAAAAGAACCAGAGGTTTTAGCAAAGGGTAAAGAGGCAGCGCCTGGTGAAGAGGGCGTAAAGGCTGAGAAGGCTGAGAAGACTGAGAAGCCGGAAAAGGCTGCAAAAGCAGAGAAGACAACAAAGGCTGAGAAGCCAAAATAATAAAGATGGTAGCAGAAGGTGAAACTTATTGTTGGTCTCGGCAATCCGGGTAATGAATATAAACAGACAAGGCATAATGTCGGTTTCATGGTTATTGATGAGCTTGCGTCTGTTTACAAAATAGATATTAATAAAAAAAAGTATAAGGCGCTTTTTGGAAAAGGTTTAATAAATGATATTGAGGTTATTATTGCAAAGCCTCAGACCTTTATGAATCTAAGCGGGGATTCTGTGGCACAGATGATTAAAGGATTCAATCTCAGCGCTGATGACCTTATCATCATATACGACGATATGGATCTGGATATTGGGAGGCTAAGGATAAAGGATAAGGGGAGCCACGGAGGCCACAGAGGGATAAAATCCATTATAAATGCAATTGGCACAGATTCCTTTGTAAGGATAAAAATCGGGATAGGGAGGCCTTGTGCTGGTATTGATTCTTCAGATTATGTCCTATCTAATTTTAAAAAAGACGAATTGCCAATATTAAAAGAGGTAAAGAAGAAGGCATCAGATGCCCTTTTGTTTTTGATAAAGAATGATACAGTTGCTGCAATGAGCAGGTTTAATAGGTAGGTTATTTATTAAATTATATGAACTAAAAAAAGGAGGGGTTTATGGAATTATTTATTAAGTTATCACCTGTATTTGGTTTGGCTGGTTTAGTTTTAGCGCTTATAATCTATTTTTCTATTGCAAAAAAGCCGGTTGGCACAGACCTGATGAAAGAGATCTCGGACATGATTCACGACGGGGCAATGGTCTATCTAAGAAGGCAGTATACAATACTTTTTGTATTTATAGCCATTGTCTTCATTCTCCTGTGGAAATTTATCAACTGGCAGACAGGAATTGCGTATGTAGGAGGCGGCATATCCTCCATGCTTGCAGGTTTCTTTGGTATGCAGGCAGCAACAAAGGCGAATGTAAGGACTGCACAGGCAGCAAACCTTTATAAGCCTGATACAGCAAAGGCCCTGTCAGTTGCATTCTTAGGCGGCTCTGTGATGGGGCTTTCAGTTGCAAGCATTGGGCTTATTGGTGTTGGTATATTTTTTATCCTCTATGGCAAACCCGAAACAGCGGCAATTATAAACGGCTATGCAATGGGCGCATCATCCATTGCCCTTTTTGCAAGGGTCGGCGGCGGCATCTATACAAAGACAGCAGATGTAGGTTCTGACCTTGCAGGAAAGATAGATGCAGGCATACCAGAGGATGACCCAAGAAACCCAGGTGTTATTGCAGACAATGTCGGTGATAATGTCGGCGATGTTGCAGGCCTTGGCGCTGATATATTTGAGTCTTATGTAGGTGCTGTTGTTGCAACCATTGCAATTGGAGCTACTCTTGCAGGCAGCGAGATTGCTAAACTCGGTTCTGCAATGGCATTAATGTCTTTACCTGTTATCCTGGCAATGGTAGGGCTTGTTGCATCTGTAATCGGCATCTTATCAATGAGAATACTTGAGAGCTTTAATCCTGCAGCAGCGCTTCGTTACGCAACATTTATTGCAGCAGGCCTCTTCCTTATTTTTGGCTATGCAGTAGTCTACTACATTGATGTAAACAATGGTGTTTACTGGGCAGTTCTTTCAGGATGTGTTGGCGGCATTGCAATCGGGCTTCTTACAGAGCATTATACATCAGGCAAGCCTGTTGAAAGGATAGCTAATTCCAGTCAGACAGGCGCTGGCACAAATATTATTTCAGGTTTAGCAGTCGGACTTGAAAGCACCGCACTTCCAGTGCTGGCAATCTGTGCGGCAATATTTGTAGCAAACTATACCAGCGGTCTGTACGGTATTGGCATCTCAGCAGTGGGTATGCTTGCTACAGTCGGCATTGTAATGAGTGTTGATGCCTATGGTCCTATTGCAGATAATGCCGGCGGCATCTCTGAGATGAGCCATCTGGGCAAAGATGTAAGGGATATAACAGACAGCCTTGATGCACTTGGCAATACAACAGCAGCCATAGGCAAGGGTTTTGCTATTGGGTCCGCAGCACTTACTGCTCTTGCACTCTTTTCTGCATACACTCAGTCAATCAGCGCAAAGACAGGCAAGATATTTGAGATACTTATAACTGATCCGTATGTTGTCATCGGTTTATTAGTCGGCGGTATTATTCCATTCTTCATTGGCGCGTTAACAATGACCTCTGTTGGCAAGGCAGCATTCAAGATGGTTAATGAGATAAGAAGGCAGTTCAGGGAGATACCAGGCTTGCTTGAGGGAAAGCCTGGAGTAAAGCCTGATGTTGCAAAATGTATTGATATAAGCACAAAGGCAGCCCTTACTGAGATGATATTGCCAGGCATTACCGCAGTTGTTGCACCCGTAATAGTCGGCTTTATATTAGGCCCTGCTGCTTTAGGCGGCATGCTCGCAGGAGCAACAGTAGCAGGTGTTCTTATGGCAATTTTTATGGCGAATGCAGGCGGTGCATGGGACAATGCTAAAAAATATATTGAAAAAGGTCATCTCGGCGGCAAAGGCTCTGATGCACATAAAGCAGCAGTTGTCGGCGATACAGTAGGCGATCCATTTAAGGATACATCAGGCCCTGCAATGAATATATTGATAAAGCTGATGAGCATAGTGTCTCTGATTATTGCACCGTTGTTGATATAATAACATTAAGTGAGGTTGTAATCTTTGTGGGAGCATGTTTGCAACCTGCTCCATTCAGTTCGTAACGATATTACACTATACTAACTTTATGGGTTCAAGTTATAAACTTGAACCCGCAATAGTAATCAGTCATACGAGGACTGGTGATTTAATGCCAGTCCTCTATGTTTTTTGAGGTATAAAAATTTTATGGGCTTCAAATGCGGAATAGTAGGTTTGCCAAATGTCGGCAAGTCAACCATATTTAATGCACTGACATCTGCAGGCGCTCAGGCATCAAATTATCCTTTTTGCACTATAGACCCTAACATTGGTGTAGTTGAGGTTCCTGATGATAGGCTAATTAGACTTAATGAGATGTATAAACCTAAGAAGCTTACGCCGACTACTATTGAATTTGTAGATATTGCAGGATTGGTCAAGGGCGCGAGCCATGGTGAAGGTCTTGGCAATAAATTCCTTGGCCATATCAGGGAGGTTGCGGCTATTCTTCATATTGTAAGATGCTTTGAAGACCCTGATATCATCCATGTAGCAGGCAATGTTGACCCAAAAAGGGATGTAGAGATTATAAATATGGAGTTGATACTTGCTGATTTGGATACCATAGAAAAGAGGCTCAGCCGAGTTGAGAAGGCAGCAAAAACAGGTGATAAGAAGTCAGTTGCTGAAATGGAGTTTATAAAAAGGCTTAAAGACAGGCTTCAAAAGGGCGAGTTAGTGAGGGGCATGGAATGCTCAGATGAAGAAAAAAGGATTCTGAAAGAATGCCATCTTTTAACTGATAAACCTGTCCTTTATATTGCAAATGTCTCTGAAAAGGATCTTGGAAAGGGAAACAACTGGGTGGATATTGTTAAGACAATAGCTGCTTCAGAGAAGGCAGAGCTTGTGGTAATAAGCGGCAAGGCAGAGGCAGAGATTGCAGAGATGGATAAAAATGAGAGGATAGACTATTTAATAAATGTCCTTGGCATACAAGAGCCTGGGCTCAATTCGCTTATAAAGGCAGCCTATAAGCTCCTTAATTTGATAACATTTTTTACAGTAGGCGAAGACGAGGTAAAGGCATGGACTATTTCTTCAGGCACAAAGGCTCCGCAGGCTGCCGGAGAGATACACTCTGATATTGAAAGAGGTTTT
The DNA here is from genome assembly GCA_023248415.1 of Nitrospirota bacterium. Taxonomy (GTDB): domain Bacteria; phylum Nitrospirota; class CAKKRA01; order 9FT-COMBO-42-15; family 9FT-COMBO-42-15; genus 9FT-COMBO-42-15. Next base: position 26,037 of record JAHFEP010000002.1, on the reverse strand, counting down.
ATCCGCGCAGAGGTTATGACATACAATGATTTAATCTCGCTTAACTCTGCACAGGCTGTGAAGGACAAAGGGCTTTTGAGGCTTGAAGGCAAGGATTATATAGTTAAAGACGGCGATATAATTTATTTCAGATTTTCAGTATAGTTTTTAGTTGATTTTGGCAGAAGAATATGGTAAAAATGACAATACCCCTTGCTCTAAGCGTTTATGTTTAGGGCTATTAAACCCATAAGGAGGTGATAAGATGAGAAGTACCTATGAGTCAATATTTATTATTAAACCGACCTTATCAGACGAAGAAACTGAAAAGGTAATCCAGAAGATGCAGGAGATAATTACCGCTGGCGGCGGTGAGATTATCAATATTGAAAACTGGGGTAAAAAGAAGCTGGCCTATGAGATTAAAAAGCACAAAAAGGGACACTATGTGCTGATACATTTCAAGGCAGAAGGTCCTTTAGTAAAGGAGCTTGAGAGGAATTACAGGCTCAGCGATGCTGTAATTAAGTTTATTACAGTAAAGCTGAAGGGCGATGTTGTTCTTCAAAAGCCTGCGACGCAGTCAGAGGCATCGGTTCGGCAGGCTCACGATGTAAAGGAAAAGCCTGTAAAGACTGAGACAGTTCAACAAGGCGCAGCAGTTGCTGAGAAAGTCGCTGCCTCTCCTGAGACAGCAGGAGTAGCAGAAACTGCCAAGGAATAGGTATAAATATGACGAGCTTTAACAAGGTAATATTGATAGGCAATCTTACGCGTGACCCTGAGATTCGCTATACCCCTAACGGCGCGCCTGTCGCAAGTTTTGCTATTGCTGTTAACAGGAAGTATAAGCAGGGCGAGGAGACAAAAGAAGAGGTCAGTTTTATAGATATTGTTGTATTTGGCAAGCAGGCTGAGAATTGCAGCAAGTATCTTGGCAAGGGTGACGGCGCTTTGATTGACGGAAGACTGCAGCAGCGGCGCTGGGAAACAGAGGACGGCCAGAAAAGGAGCAAGTACGAGGTTGTTGCAGAAAGGGTCCAGTTCATGCCAAAGAGGGCCGGGGCAGGAGCGAGCCATGAAAAAGCTGATGCCCCTGCTGAAACAGATGTTGTAGATAATGATGTGCCATTTTGATATTCAAAAATAGGTCTTATAAGTCCCATATGACCTATTCTAAGAGGAGAATTTAAAATATGGAACAAAAAAGGATTTTTCAAAGAAGAAAGGTTTGCAGATTCTGTGCAGAGAAAAAGGATACAATCGATTATAAAGATATTCAGGTTCTGAGAAATTTTGTAACAGACAGAGGAAAGATTGTGCCGAGTAGGATTTCAGGAAACTGTGCAAGGCACCAGAGGGTATTATCAAGCGCAGTAAAAAAGTCAAGAAACATAGCGCTTCTGCCGTTTACAGAGGAGAGATAATTAATTATCTCTCCTCTTCTAATCATTTCTAAAAGCATATCTAAAAGTCTAAAAGGGTGACCCCAATGCTTTCCAATGCTTTCACTGATTTGTGGAATTCTTTATTACCGTTAAGAAGATTTTATGGATTGCCATAAAATATGGGAAATTTTTCAATAGATAATTGGATAATTAAACTTTTTGAGAAGTGGGATAAAGAAATAAGAATTTTTATTAAAGTAGCTATATTCTTCTTTATACTTGGTTATATTGGATATTTTGTAAAGTTTGGGTTTGAATTTATTGGAACAAGCGAATATCCTTCTTTTAAAACAATATTATATGGCTTGCTGCTTACTATATTGATAATAATTTTATTTATTATTGCGCATTTTTCAGGTGGTTTAGACATAGATATGAAGTTGATTGGGCTTTTTTTAGGTTTGGCGATTGGTGGAGCAAGTATAGGATTAATTGCTGGATTGATTAAAACTTTTTTAGGCTGGATAGTAGGAGGTCTTGTTGGATTAATGATTATTGTTCTTACAGTTAAATTATATTTATGGTATAAAAGATAAAGTGTGTATACTTACAACAATGGCAATGAGCTTTTAACACAGAACGGCACGGGCTTTACATATGACGCTAATGGCAATATGACATCAAAAACCGATACTACAGGAACAACTACATATCAATACGACTCCGAAAACCGTCTTGTTCAACTCACAACTCCTAACTCGCAACTCGTAACTTATAAATATGATCCGTTTGGTCGTAGGATTGAGAAGTCTGTTACCGACACTGCTACTAACACTGTCACTATTAAGAAATATGTCTATGACCGAGAAGACATTTTGTTTGAGTTAGACGCGTCTGGCAATATCGTAACTGAATACCTTCACGGCCCAGGCATTGATGAGCCGATTGCAATGATAAGAAACAATCAGACATATTATTACCATGCCGATGGACTGGGAAGCATCATCGCCATAACAGATAGCTCTGGCAATGTGGTGCAGAGGTATGAATACAACAGCTTCGGAGAGATAACCTATCAGCTTGACTCCTCTTTTGTGCAACCGTATACTTATACTGGTAGAGAATATGACGAGGAATCAGGGATATATTACTACAGGGCAAGATATTATGATGCGAAGATAGGTCGTTTCATAAGAGAAGAAAGAGGGTCAAGTCTTGAAAAATAAATATTGCGATGCTATAATAAAAATGCTATGTCAAGACCATTAAGGATAGAATACCCTAATGCAGTATATCATATAACCTCAAGAGGGAATGCAAGGAGTAAAATATACAAGGATAATAAAGATAGAGAGCTATTTCTTGAGATATTAGGTTCAGTTATAAAAAGGTACAATTGGCTCTGCCATGCCTACTGTTTAATGGACAATCACTATCATATAATGATAGAAACCCCTGAACCTAACCTGTCTTTAGGCATGAGGCAGCTAAATGGAGTATACACACAGGCATACAATAGAAGGCATAAGAAGACAGGACATATCTTTCAAGGCAGATATAAGGCTATATTGGTAGAAAAAGAAGAATACCTGCTTGAGCTATGCAGATATGTAGTATTAAACCCTGTAAGAGCAGGCATTATAAAAAGGCCAGAGGAATGGAGATGGAGCAGCTATTTAGCTGCTATAGGCAAGACAAAGACTCCTTTATATCTTACAGTAGACTGGATACTTGGACAATTTGGGAGCAAAAGAAAGAAGGCAGAAAAGAGATATGCAGAATTTGTCAAGGCAGGGAATAACAAAGGAAAGCCGTGGGATGAGATAAAAGGCCAGATACTGCTTGGAGAAGATGAATTTATCACAAGATTTAAGGAATTATTATCAGACAAGAAGGAGATAAAGGAGATACCGAGGCGCCAGAGATATATTGGCAGACCTGAGCTTGCAAAGCTATTTAAGGATAGGCAGGACAGTGGCAAGAGGAAAGAGGCGATATATCAGGCCCATATAAGATATGGCTACAAATTAAAAGAGATTGCAGATTATCTGAGACTCCACTATACTACAATAAGCAAAGCAATTAAAGAGGTTGAAGGGAGGAACTAATATTTCAAGACTTGACCCTGTCCTGTCCTGTCCTGTCATTAATTGGGTTGATCCATTAGGCCTATTTTGTGTACCGATATGGTCGACAACAACAGGCTATCAATTTGACATTTGGCGAACAGAGTGGCGAGTAGAAAGTAGGGAAACTAGGATTGAAGGAGTCCTTGGATATTGTTACTGGGGGAAATATGAGGTAGGATGGATGAAGAGGTATATTACAATTTATTATTTATGTTGTGATGATTGCAGCAATTGTTATATTAAAACCGAAAATACAACAGCCTCTGATAAATATGAAAGACGAATCGCAGGTGATACAACTTTTATGATATTTTTCCCTACGACCCTTCCCAACGTGTGGAGAACGATATGTCAACGGTGATAAATTGAGTAAAGTGGACAGGGGAAAATAATAATAGAATGATTAATTTCTTGGGCTTTTTAATTATTATCTGTGGATTTCTCGCTCCTTTCTTAAGTGGTGGAAAGATGCCATCAATATTCTTTTTTTGGGTTGGATTTTTGTTGCTTTTTTTGCCGAACAAGTATTTCCCAAAGGCATCAGGCTGGCTGAAATGGGCACGAATAGGTTTATTGCTAAATGTGGTGGGGACTTTATTCTTGATTCTCTTCAATGTGCTTGCAGTATATACTTCGCTTTTCTCAAGTTATTTAGCTCATATTTTGTTAAGAGGAGCAGGTTGGATTTTAAAACCTATCTCAGGAATATTTGAAATTCTCTTTCCATACAATCAGTCATACAATCAGGTTAAAATGCCAGATGGGGGTATTATTGTTGTATCCACTATTACTATTAATTTTCTTAGGGATACACTTACTACCTTTTTTGATGTTTTAGTTTATATAGGTATTGGTATTGCACTGGGAAAATTGATATTGAAGAAAACATCTATGAAGAAGTAGAAGGAAAGAAATAGTGTCCGTAGAAAAGACCATCAACGGCATCACAAAGCAGTATCTTTATGATGGTTTAGATATAGTGCAGGAGATTGAGGGCGGAGCTGTGTCTATTAATTACATCCGCACATTGAACATTGACGAGCCTCTTGCCCGCATCACGCCTAACGCATTGCGCTTTTATCAGACTGATGCTTTGGGTTCAGTGATAGCATTGACAGACAATACAGGAGCAGTTAAAACAACTTACTCCTATGACCCCTTTGGCGCTGTAACAATAACAGGCGAGGCAAGTGATAATCCTTTTCAATACACAGGTAGAGAGAATAATGGGACTGGGTTGTATTACTATCGGGCAAGATACTACTCGCCTGAACTGCAGAGGTTTATATCAGAAGACCCGATAAGATTAAAAGGTGGAGATATTAACTTTTTCAGTTATGTGGGAAATCGGCCAATAAACTTTACTGACCCCCTTGGATTAGAAGTAACAGGTTGTGATGTTGCATGTGGCCTTATTTGTGGAGGAGGGGGGACGATGTATTGTGCCTATGTTTGCGCAACTGCTGGACCATATATGCCAGTGTGTACAGCACTTTGTTGGGCTGGTACGTCTATTTTTTGTATATATGGATGTGATTACTGGTGTCATCCACCCAAGCCGCCTAAGCCCCCCGGTCCGCCTAGACCACCCGTAGACCCTTATTGTCCACCTGGGAATGATTGGTGCTGCAATTGAAATGATAGTAAATATCTGTTGCTTGTTATTACAGGCATAGTGAGGCACATTATGAATTTAGTTGTTGCAGTAATAGGAATGATAATTCTTATTATATGGCGCTTGATTGCAAAAAGTTATGTTTTTAAAGGCAGATTATTTAAAAAAAGCACTTACTATATCTTAGGAGTGAGCTTGCTTCTGTTGATGATAGTATCCTTGTCTGTTGGTGATATGACAAAAAAGATACCAGAGAAAATTCTTACTGGTATAATATTAAGCATTCCGATGTATTATTTATGTAAAAAAGTAATAGAGAAAAAGATTAAGGGTAATGTTATATATTATAGACAGGATACTAAATTTGCTAAATTTAAGGGAGGTTTATTGATGGTATTAATAATCACAGCAGTTAATTCATTTCATCTGTTGAGAAGATTGCGGCAATGGCACATGGAGCAACTTTTACAAATAGTATCAGTAGGGGGTGGCATTGCTTGGTTTATTAGTCAGATATTTATATTAATTTACATTGCCAAATTAGAAAGGAGACTTGGCACATCCATATTAGAAGATATAGAAGATAAATCAACCTGAAGGCTTTGGTTTAGAGAAGCACATCTCATAAAATGCACTCTGGTTCTATCTCCTATACCTATTCCAATAGTGGATGCAGCACAGGCAGTTGCAGTGGTGGGGCTGCAGACAAGGTGATAAAGGAGGTAACACCTCTGGGGGCTATTGACTATACATACGATGCTATAGGGAGAAGGACAAGCATGACAGTAGCGGGACAGCCGACGGTGAGTTATAGCTACGACTCTAATAGTCGCTTGACAGGTATTAATACATTAATCAACAGTGTAGGGCAAGGCTTCAGCCTTGCTTATGATGCAGTTGGCAGGAGGTGTCCTGTCCGTCTGTCCGCAAGACCGTTCCTGTTGATTCTTGAGTTGTTTTTTAGAAAATCCGCTGTTATTTTAACTTCTCTGTGTCCTGTCCGACTGTCCGTAAGACCTTTCCTGCGTTGCTTGAGCTATTTTTTTAAGTAATCAGGCGTTATTTTAACTTCTTTGTCATAATTTTTTTCTTCTAAACGGTATTTTTGTATTGTTTTTTTATGTCCTTGAAATATTTTCAGTCAGGTTTAACTTATAAACACAAACCTCCCACGGACACCCTCTTTTTCCAAATCTAATTTTAGCCAACTATAATTAATAGGCAGATTAAATCTTCAGATATATCCCTGTCAAAAGCCCATCCCATGCCTCAAACCAGTATTCCTTTTTGGGTCTTCTGATAAAGATGTCTATTCCTTTCCAAACCTCTGCTGGCGTTTTGCCGTTCAGGTTTTGATGCGGCCGAACATGGTTATACCAGAACCGAAACTGAGCAAGCGCTCCATTAAGTTGTTCCCTATTGTTTACCTGCCATTGATTTAGCTTCTCTTTTAATGTGCCAAAGAATCGCTCTACCCGTCCATTCTGCCAGGGACAACACTTGTCAATAAGCTGATGACGAATACCCATTAGCCATAAGCTGAATTTAAATAGCCATGAGGTAAAGAGATGTTCATTGTCTGTCCGTAAAGATTTTGGTTTGCCATAGTGCTCTACAGCATCAAACAGAGGGCGTAATATAGTGATTGGGAAGGGAAAGGAGCTTAGTTTTCTTTCTTTTTCATCACATCAAACGCAAAGGGAAGATTAGCCCATTTAAAACCGAAATACATATCTTTAAGTATTAATGTTACATTCTTTGTTGACAAATCAATAGCAGGAAAAATCAGAATCGCTTCCTTTTGCTCTTTGCTCTGTAAGACAAACTGGACATCATAGGCTGTCTTTTTAATCATCTTCATTCGTGCTTCAACATTCGGGTCTTCGCTTAAGAGCATATAAAAATCTGTAACATCAATTGGCCGTATGGGTTTTTCATTTCCCTCAAACATAGCAGACATCATGGGATTATATGTTATCTTGTCCTTAGAATTGTTTAAGAATCTGACAGCAAATACTGTGAATTTCTTATCTCCCGGAAAATCAGCAAAGGGGTTTATAAGATTTCTTTCCATATAATAGTTGTTAAGCATTAACGGGTTCAAGTGTTTTACTACTACAGAGACATTATTGTCTTCATAGATGATGGTATTGCCTGAGACCTTATATTTTGGGTTCTGTATTGGTGTAGGAAGGATTAAGAGGCTGTCAATGGATTTTGGTGTAGCACAGGATGAAAATATCAGAATTAAAGAAAGGTATAATAGAGCTTTTATTATCCCTTCTGTTTTTCTTGCTCTCTTGCTCTCTTGCTCTCTTGCTGTTTTAATGTTACCCCACCTTTTCCATCTTCTGGATTATTTCTGTAATCAGCTCTGCTGTGTCTATGTGAAGCACTATTATATCATTTGAATAGCCGCCTTCTGTATATTTATAGTCCCCTTCATCAAGCAGAAACAGGGTGAATATAATCTCCTTAACCTGAAATTTCAGTCCCCAGAAGAGCTGCTTTGGTGTTATAAAGCCAGCATCAACCATTATAGCGCCCAATTTTCTACCACTTTCTTTTAATATCTTACCAGCAGTCGTTAATTGCTTCGGTGTAATCTTGCCTGCCCTTACTAACATCTCTCCCAACCTATCTTCTATCAGATTGGAAGATGCAAAGACAATCTGCCCGTCTTTTAAATAGACTGCCTTTTCCACACCACTGGCCTTGACCTTTAGTATGCCTGTCTTTTTTAATCTTTGTAAAGATTCTAATATCTGCGGCAGGCTGTAGTCTCTTATATTTCCTGATAAAGGTATATCTTCCATTGTGCTCCTTAATAGATTCAATTGAATATTCATTATAAATATATCATAGAGTTATATTTTGTCAATAAAATCTGATAAATAAAAAAACATAATTAATTCAATCTGTTGCATTTCTTGACTCAAAAGGGTTTGTCTGGTATAGTCATAGATAAGGGAAAGTGGTATAAATGGCAAGAAAATCACTAAAAAAGGCATATAATTTCAATATCAAAAAGAGATGGTATCTTATTGCGCTTGTTGTTTTTTTGATGACCATAGGCATCAGGCCTGATGAGAATTTTGATATATCTGCCCAGGAGCAGCAAGAGGAGTCAGATGCAGATTATTTTGTTGAGGAGGGGCAAAATGCGATATTTCCAATTCCCATAGAATTAAAAGAGAATGTGGAGTTCTGGAAGAAGATATATGCGAAGTATAGTTCTGATGAGGTTGTTATACATGACGGCAGATACATGGGCATTACATATACCCATTTAGACTTTGCTTATCTTAAAGATGAGGATTTATCTGAAAGGAATAAGGAAAGGGTAAAAGATAGAAAGAGTAAAGAGGTTAAAGATTACTATAAAAAAATCCTCCTTAAATTATCCAGAAAAAATTTGGATGTAGGTAATCTGAGTGACGAGGAAAAGCGGGTTTATGAGATGTACCGCAGTATAGAGGATAAAGATAAATTTGTGATGGACAGGAGAGGGAAAAGGGTCAGGGCGCAGTCAGGACAAAAGGACTTTTTTATTAAAGGGCTTATAGATTCAGGCGAATATCTTTCTGAGATGGAAAGGATATTTGAGGAATACGACCTGCCAATGGAGCTGACAAGGCTCACCTTTGTTGAATCCATGTTTAACCCTCATGCATATTCCAAATCAGGCGCTGCAGGCGTGTGGCAGTTTTTAAAGGCAACAGGCAAGAGATATCTGAAAATAAACAGTATTGTTGATGAAAGGCGGGACCCTCTTTTGGCAACTGTTGCAGCAGCAAAATTCCTTACAAAAAATTATGAATCCCTTGGGAACTGGCCCCTTGCAATTACTGCATATAATCATGGCGCAGGCAGCATTAGAAGGGCAGTTGAAAAGACCAATTCTTCGCACCTTCCGGAGATAATCAATAACTACAGCCAGAGAAGATTCGGCTTTGCCTCTAAAAACTTCTATGCAGAATTCCTGGCTGCGCTGGATGTGGTGAATAATTATAAGGCTTATTTCGGGGATATTTCCATCAAACAGCCTGCAAAGGTTGATGTTGTGCAGATTGAAAGGAGTATCCTTGTCAGGGATATTGAAAGATTCAGCAGCATAACAAAGGACGAAATAAAACGACTCAATCCATCTTTGCAAATAGAGGCAATTGATTCAAGAATATTTCTTCCAAAGGGTTTTATGTTAAAAATTCCAGAGGGGAGAAAAGAGGCATTTTATAAAGGATTTGAGGTCATTGCCAGCAGGCACTCAGCAAAGAAGGAGAACAAAAAGACAGAGGCTTCTGATAAGCTAAAGGAGATATTGGGCGATTCAAAAGGTGTAAGTTTCTGATATAAATGCACAATAACATTTCACCACATCTTTTTGTAATATCAACCTTCCTGATTTCTATTCTTTCATTCCTGATATTCAGAGAAATTGGCACCCACGAAAAATATTTTTTTGTTCCAGTCTTAGGATTAGCAGTAGTTTATGGCATTATTAATTTTATCAGACAAAGAAAAGACAATAGCTATTTTTCCATTCAAAAAGAGATTGAATTCTATCCATTAGTCAAAAAATCAATAGCTCGGTATCTTGTCTGGCTTGTTATTATCTATGCTGGTTATAAATTTTACGAACTGCACCCGCTCTACAAACAGATAGAAAAGAACCTGACCTTTTTTTCGTATTTCTTTCAACTATACCTAATATTCGGCCTGCCGTATTTCTTTGTAACACTGATATTCAAGTCTTCTCCAAAAGAGGATTTTTATGACCCTGCGATAAGGATGATTCATATCGTTAAGCAGATATCTTTAAGAATCTTCCAAAGGGATAACAGCAGACCCATATTTGGTGTTTTAAAAAAACAATATAACAAAAAGGTTTTGCTGAATCTTCTTATGAGGGGCTACTTTATCCCGTTCATGGTAATTCAGGTATATGTAAATATCAATGACTCAATAAGATTTTCTGAAGGCAATTTCAAGGGCTACGATTTTCTTACAATACTAATGTGGACATCAGCCATCCTATGGCTTACAGATACCCTCAATGCCTCTATGAGCTATTGCATTGAATCAAGATGGATAGAGAACAGGAGCCGCTCAATTGACATGACAGTTGGCGGCTGGCTTGTGTGCCTTGCCTGCTATGCACCAATAAATAATATTACAGGTACACTCTTTCCCTTTGGCCCATTTGCTGCCAGCAAAAATCCTGATTCAATCTTTTTACAGGATATTACCTTCATTTATTTTATTAAGATATTAGAGATAACAGTCCTTGTCTTCCATGTATATGCAGACTGCTCACTTGGCCCTTCTATTGCAAATATTACATTTAAGAAACTTCAGACAAGAGGACTGTATGGAATGATAAGGCACCCTGGCACAACCTTTAAGCTTCTGCTCTGGTGGGTTCAGGCAGGGTTTTACAGGGAGTTCTGGAGGATTGATTTTCTCTTTGGGCATATTATGTGGAATGTCATATACATCCTCCGCGCCATTACAGAAGAACGGCACCTCGGCAAGTTTGAGGAATACAGGGAGTATGTGAAAAAGGTGAAGCACAGGTTTATACCGTGGGTGGTGTGATGTTGGCTTATACAATTCCTTGAATACTAACAATCAGTATGTTAATATTACCTAAAAGGAGTAATCAATATGGAGAAGATAGTGATTAAAGGGAAACGGTTTGACAAAGCCAAAGTTGATAATGTCAAATGGTTTTCAAGGTTTACTCTTTTAGAAAGAATTCGTATAGCAAGAAAAAACGCGCTTAGGTTTAGGAGACTCAGAGGCCTTGCCCTGAAGAGCAAAGACAATACCAATGTTTAATTTAGAAGATTTTATTAAGGAGCTTGAAAAAAGGAGAGTAAGATATATTTTGATTGGCGGGCAGGCGGTGACTCTATACGGTTCACCATTGTTTTCTTTTGATTTTGACTTCTGGGTTGACCCTTCTCAAAAGGAAACCTTTTTCTCATTGGCAGATTCATTTGGTTTTGAATATGATGAAGGCTCAAGGAAAAAACCGATAGCCATCTTTTATTCTGAAGAAGAGAAAATTGATGTCTTTTTTGTGAAAAAAATGGCAACTAAAAATAGCAGGGCTATAACCTTTGAAGATTGTTACCGAGAAGCAAAGGTTTTTAAAGACCCCACAGGTTTTAAAGTCATAGTCCCGAATATTGATGATTTAATAACACTAAAAAATTGTAAGAAAAGTCCTTCTTCAAAGGATAAAGAGGATATTGAATATCTTAAAATAATAAAGGCTAAGAAGATGGGCTGAATAAATTATTAAGAACTATTATAAAACCAAGAGGTAATTATTATGGCAGAGGAAAAGAAGGCAGAAAAACCAAAAATCAAATGTCCTGGCACAAGGACAATGCTTGATGCACCGCCTGAAGAGGTAAAGTGCAGAAAGTGCGGTTATGATACAGAGATATTTGCTGATGAACCTAAGGTTGAGTGCCCGAAGTGCGGCGCAGATATTTTTAGAAATGCTGATGAGCCAAAGCCGCCGTCATGCGTTGAATGGTGCCAGTTTGCAGAAAAGTGCCTTGGAGATGTCTTTGACCTTTCAAAGATAAAAAAGGTAGGCGGCCAGGACCGCGAAAAGGGCAAGGAATATCTTGATAATATCCTAAAAAAGATGGAGGCGTGTAAGAAGGATAAGGTTTGATATATTTTTATCTTCTGCTGTAGATACACCCGCAGTAATCCTGTCTGTATAGATTATATTCCCTGCTTAGTTCAAGGCTCCTTTTAAAACCGTCCTTCTTCTTAAAATCTGCCTCATAAAATTTTATACTGTATTTTTCAGACAGCCTTCTGCCTATGCTGCTAATCACTGCTGCCTTTTTATGCGGGCTTATTGAAAGCACGGTTGTAAATAGAGCAAAGCCATTATCCCTTGCAAATCCTGCTGTCTTTTCAAGCCGCATATCGTAGCAGACCTCGCATCTCTTGCCGCCCTCTGGTTCCTGCTTAAGATTCTCTGTTAGATTAAACCATCTTTCAGCGTCATATTGCGCTTCAATTAAAGGTATGCTTAACTTATTATAAAGTTCTTTTGTTTCTTCAAGCCTGCGCAGGTATTCTTCTTCCGGATGTATGTTCGGGTCATAGAAGTAGCCTGTGATGTCAAATTCATCCTTTAGCCGCTCTATTACAGCAGTAGAGCATGGCGCACAGCAGATATGCAGGAGCATTTTTGGTTTTTGTAAAGACATTATCGCCTCTTTCTGATATAATAACATATTAAATTATTTTAATTCAATTAAACAGTTTTTACACAATTCTTCGTCATTCCCACGAAAGTGGGAATCCAGTCCTTCGACAAGCTCAGGATGCATGGTGAGCCTGTCGAACCATAGATTCCTGCTTTCGCAGGAATGACAAGCATGGTGATATGAACAAAAAAGTGAACATAAAGAGAAAAATACCTGCCACAATGGCAACCCAGCATCCTGACAATGTTTCTGCACCTTTCTGGAAGGAGAATGGAGACCCGTTTATCAGCACAATAGAAGAGGTTGAGGAGGCGTTCAGGTCATACCGTGATTACATGTGTGATGAATATATGTGGGACTGGGAGGGGAAGCATGTTGATGAGGCTGTAGTAGACAAGCTCTTTACCACATACTATACCTTCTTTAGAAAGAGGCAGCTTGGCAAGGACATATTCTTAACATTCCGCCTTCCGAATATATGGCTTGAAAAGGGCTACAGGATAGCAAGGGCATACATGGCGATATTGACATCTGTTGATTTTTCAAGCGCCCTTAAGGTGGCGAGTCCGCCTGTCTTTGAGGTAATCCTGCCGATGACGGATAAGGCAGAAAAACTTATTTATTTACAAAAAACCTTTGCCCAGATAGCAAAATTTAAAGATAAGGCCTTTGGCGAGAAAGTAAAGGTCTTTAATTATTTGAGGGTGATTCCTCTGATTGAGGGGATTAATGAGCTAACATCCTCAAAAAAGATACTGCATGATTATGTCAGGCTGCATAAAAAGGAGTATAAGTCTCCTCCAGAATATCTGAGGCCGTTTATTGCACGTTCTGACCCTGCATTAAACGCCGGCATAGTCTCTGCAACCATTGCTGCAAAGATTGCACTCTCTGAATTTTATAAATTCAGCGAAGAAAGCGGTGTCCCTGTTTTTCCGATTATTGGTGTTGGCGCTCTGCCGTTCAGGGGAGGGCTTTCACCTTCTACTGTTAGAAACTTTCTTGATGAATACAGCGGTGTAAGGACTGTTACAATACAATCTGCACTTAGATACGACTATCCTGTTGATGAGGCGAGAAAGACTGTAAGGTATCTTAACAAGATGTTAAGAACAGGCAAGCCAAAGACCTTTTCAACATCTGATATGAAGAATGGGAAGAAGATTATATCAATATTCAGCAAATATTATTGTAAAACAATAGAGGAGATTGCAGGTACTATAAATAATCTGTCAGAATATATCCCGAGGAGAAGGGAGAGAATGCTCCATATCGGCCTATTCGGCTATTCAAGGGGAATGGGCAAAAAGAGGCTCCCGCGGGCAATTACCTTCACAGCAGCATTGTATTCCCTCGGCATACCTCCTGAATTGATTGGCGTTGGCAGGGGGATTAGGGAGATTGTAAAAAAGGGGCTTGATAGAGACCTTAAACTATTTTATAAAAATTTTATACCTGATATGCAGATGGCAGGGAATTATCTTAACAAGGAGAACCTGTATTTCCTGGCAAAGACAGAGAAGGTATGGAATGATATTGCTGAGGATGTAAAGCTTATAGAAGAATTTATTGGCAAAGAGCTTGGTCCAACAGATACAAGGCATTTTATACACAGGAACATTACATCCAATATATATTTCCTCTGGAAGGAGAAGAAGGATCCCAAAGAGCAGATTGTTGAGGCAGCGCGCATCAGGCAGTCATTGGGATAAGGTAATCTGATAGTGGCAATTCTAATCATTACTATTTTTGCATTTTTGCTAAATCTCTTTTTCGGTGTTTTAAGGGCTGGAACAAAGAGTTTTTCATTAAGATGGTTTTTATACATTCATATCCCTGTGCTTATTATTATCCCTGTCAGGCTGCAGATGGGATTGGGAAGCTGGTATATCCTGTATTTGATAGCAATATCCTTTTCAGGCCAGTATCTCGGTGTATTATTAGGCAGATATAAAAAGGGGTTATATGACTAACCTTATGCTCTTTTCTCTGTTCGGAGGCATGGCTATTCTCCTGTATGGGATGAGGCTTGCCGGCGAGGGTCTGCAAAGGGCAGCAGGCGCAAGACTGCGGACAATAGTTAGTTCCCTGACGAAGAATCGCTTTCTTGGCCTTGGTGTCGGTATTATTGTAACAGTCTTTTTACAGAGCAGCACTGCTACCACAATTATGCTTGTAGGTTTTGTCAGCTCCGGGTTAATGACCCTTCCACAGTCAATAGGCGTAATACTTGGCGCTGATATTGGAACAACAATTACTGTTCAACTGCTTGCATTCAGGATATACGACTATGCCATTCTATTTGTTGGTATCGGAATCAGCATGATGTTTCTTTCAAAGAGCAGGTTTTTAAAGAATATAGGCGAGGGTATCCTCGGTTTTTCATTTATCTTTTTATCAATAAAAATCATGTCCGATTCACTGATGCCTTTAAAATCCAGTGAATTATTTAAATCAGTGCTTGTGGCATTGCTTGCAAATCCTTTGCTTGGCCTTGTTATCTCAGCCATATTTACAGCCATTGTTCATAGCAGTGCAGCAATCATCGGCCTTGCCTTAGCACTCGGGCTTCAGGGCTTAATTAGCATTGAGGCAGCAATACCCCTTATCTTTGGCGCAAATATCGGCACCTGTGCCACTGCCATTATCTCAAGTGTAGGCTCAAATATTGAGGCAAAGCGCGTTGCAGCAGCCCACACACTATTTAAGGTTTTAGGCGTGATTATATTCTTTCCATTTATTAAGCCCTTTGCAGATTTTGTTATTTCTATGACGGATGATGTGCCAAGGCAGATAGCAAATGCACATACGTTGTTTAATGGCGCAATCGCTATCTTCTTTTTGCCGTTTACCTCTGTTATGACAGATGTAATAACAAGGATAGTGCCTGAAAGGCCTGGCGAGGAAAAAAAGTTTGCCCCAAAGTATCTTGATAAAAGGGTGCTGAGCTCTCCTGTGCTTGCCTTTGGCCAGGCAAAGAGGGAGGCGCTCAGGATGGCTGATATTGCACATGAGATGCTTAGAGACAGCATAATTGTATTTAAAAAGGACGATCCTGATATGATAGACAGCATAGAAAAGAGGGACGATTATGTTGACCTGCTGGACAGGGAGATAAAGCTGTATTTAACCAGATTATCCAATGAAAGCCTTACGCCGCAGCAGAGCAGGATGGAGCAAGATCTGCTTGCATTTATAAATGACCTTGAAAATATCGGAGATGTGGTTGATAAGAATTTAATGGAGATGGCAAAGAAGAAGGTAAAGAACGGCCTTATCTTTTCACAAGAAGGTATTGATGAAATAGAAAGATTTCATAAAAAGATATTGGAAAACTTTGAGATAGGGGTCTCGGCATTTGTCAGCGGTGATGCAGGACTTGCCAAAAAGCTGCTTGCAAATAAGATAGAGCTTGCTGAAATGGAGAGGAACTTGAGGCAGGCACATATTCAGAGGCTTCACAAAGGACTAAAAGAGTCTATTGATACAAGTTCCATCCACCTTGATGTATTAAGCAATTTAAGGAGGATAAATTCGTATATAAGCAATGTGGCTTATCCAATTGTTGAGATTTATGGCAGTTCATAGAGCTAATTGTGGAAAATACCTTAATTTCCAATATGTTATGCTTGTTCATGGGATGTTCTCATGGTTAAGAATATACCAAATCTGGGTTGACACTTGGTTGAAAATATGATAATTTTTAATATAGCACTGAAAATATCTTTAAAATGAGGGATTTCGCTTGCCATTAGATAAAAATACCATATTAAAAAATGCCCAAAAATATACTGCCAGAGGCCAGCTTGACAAGGCCATTGAGGAGTGGCAGAAGCTCATCCAGGAAAGCCCGAACGACGGCAATATCTATAATACCATCGGCGACCTGTATCTTAGGAATAACTCTATTCAAGAAGCAGTTTCAGCATATATAAAAGCAGGCGATTCATTTTACAAGGCTGGCTTTGCCTTAAAGACAATCGCACTCTATAAAAAGGTTAACAAGATAGACCCTGAGAATATAGAGGTGTATCTAAAATTGGCTGCACTTAATGCAGAGAGGGGTTTGATAGGGAACGCCAGAGACGATTATCTAAAGGCTGCAAGGCTCTATCAAAAACAGGGGCAGAGCAAACAGGCTGTTGCTGTATATAAAAAGATTGCAGACTTGGAGCCTGATAATATCAGCGTTCATCAGAGAATTGCAGAGATGTGCCTCAAAGAGGGCCTTAAAAAGGACGCAGCAGATGAATACAATAAGATAGCAGAAGTATATGTGAAAAATAATGATGTCAAAGAGGCTGAGAGCTTCTTTAATCAGGCGCTCTCCATTGACCATGAGAACAGGAAGGCTGCCTTCGGAATAGGAAATCTAAGGCTAAAACAGGATAAACTGCAGGACGGTATAAATATACTGGAAGGCATCCTTGAAAAGAGGCCGGACGATGTAAAAACCCTGAATCTGTTTATTGATGCATGCACCAAGTCAGGCGATTATGCAAAGGCAGAAAAAGGTTTGCGGCATCTGATAACATTGGAGACTGCTGATCCAGCACATCATGAGAAATTAGGCTATGTATTCTTAAGAAAGGGGGCATTTGGCAATGCCATTTCCGAGTTTAAGATAATCATTGATGACTATGCCCAGAAACATGAATTTGACAAGATAAAAAAGATTGTTCAGGATATTCTTGAGGCAGACAATAAAAACATTGATGCCCACACAATGCTCATTGATGTTTATGAAAAGACAGGCAATGAGGGCGGCAAGATAGCAGAGTATCTGTCTATTGCAGATATCTATTTGGAGCAGTCTGATTTAGAGAAGGCTGCAAATGTATATAGGGAAGTTCTGAAAATAGACCCAAATAATATTGAGGCAAAGAAGAGATTAGATGATATTTCTGCAAGGGAGAGGCCGCAGGAAAAGGCTCCGGAAAAAGAGGTTCAGTCAGAAACAGTTGTAAAACCTGAAAAGATAATTCAGCGAGAGGTTGAGGCAGAGATAAAGCCTGAGATTAAACCAGAAATTAAACCTGAGATTAAAGAGACGCCTCCTGTTATACAGTCCTTTGCTGGTGTTGAGGAACAGGCGATATCAGATGAGGATGCAGAAAAGATTGATGGCTGCTACACAGAGGCTGATGTATATCTTAAATATGGGCTTACAAATAAAAGCATTGAGCAGTTAGAACTTATTTTGGCGATTAAGCCAAGTGAGCTGAAGGCGCGTAAGAAGCTAAAGGACATTTACAAGATAGAGGGAAATACCCCAAAGGCAGTAGAAGAGTGCATAGTAATATCAAGGCTGCATCATGAAAAAGGGGATATTAAGAAGGCAGAAGAGGCATTAAAAGAGGCCGTTGAATTAGACCCTGATAACGAAAGGGTGAGGAATAGATTAAGTGCGCTTGTAGGGGCTCCCTTGATAAAACAGACGGAGATGCCGCGTGAAGAAGCAGCAGCAGAAAGAGGAATCCCGACAGTAGAGCTTACTGATTTTGACTTGGAGGGGATAGCATCTATTGTTTCGCCTGAAAAACCAGAAGATATTGAGTCTGTGCCTGCTCATGAGATAGAAGAGGCAGTTGCAGAAATTCCAATTGTTGAATCGTTTGAGCCTGCAGAGCCTGTAGAGGAGATTCAGCCGGCTGCAGAATTTCCGCCTGTTTCTTTAGAAAATATCCAGGAATTTATTGCAGAGGCAGATTTTTATAGCCAGCAGGGATTAGTGCCAGAGGCACAGGGTATTTATGAAAGGATACTTGCAATTCAGCCTGATAATCAGGAGGTTAAGGAAAGATTAGACAAACTGCTTAATACCATTAAGCCAGATAAGAGGGCAGCGCCTATAGTTGAGAAAAAAGAAGATGTTGGCATGGAAGTGAAGAAGGGCGGCGCAAGCTTTAAGATATTAGAAAAGGAAGATGAGGTTGAAGAAGGAAATTTCTTTGACCTTTCAGAAGAATTAAAAGAGGAGATGGCTGCTGCTCCTGCTGCGCCAGAGTCAAAAGCATTGAAGGATATGGAGCTGAGCGATATATTCCATGAATTTAAAAAGGGTGTGAAGGAATATCTTGGAGATGAGGACCATGAAACCCATTATAACCTTGGCATCGCATATAAGGAGATGGGCCTGATCAATGAGGCAATAGGTGAATTCCAGCTCGCAATCAAGGGCGCTGAAAGATTTTTTGATGCAAGCAGTATGCTTGCCCTATGTTTTGAAGAAAAGGGGATGCACCAGCTTGCAGTTACTCAATTAAAGAGGGCAATAGATGACCCCAGATATAATGAATCAGAATTTCTCTCTTTAAAATACGACCTTGCTGTTATTTATGAAGAGATGGGTCTTATGGAAGATGCATACAAGGCATTTATGGATGTATATGGAATTGATGTAAATTTCAGGGATGTGGCAGAGAAGATAGACAAACTAAAAGGAAGTCAGGTTTCAAAGAAAAAACCTATGGAAGATATAAAACCAGTGGAGAAGAAAGTAACTTTTGAGAAAAGGGTGTCAAAGATTATTGATGAAAAACCTGAGGAGCCTGAGCCGATTATAGTCAAAGATATAGAGACTGCTGTAAATGCTAAGAAGAGCAAAAAGGGCAAGGTTTCGTATATATAGTTAAGGCAAAGGGCAAAGGGCTAAGGGCAAAAGGCAAAGGGCAAAAGGTCATAAGGCCATAGGCTATAGGCTATAGGGCAAGAGGTTATAAGCATGAGTTATCTTGAATTTTATAAACTAAAAGAGCAGCCTTTTACAAATACTGTTGATACAAAGTTTTATTATAACAGCGCCCAGCATTCAGAGGCGCTGTTAAGACTGAAACATGCAATAAATACAATGAAGGGCCTTGCAATATTGGTTGGCAGCATTGGAACAGGCAAGACAACCCTTGCAAGAAGGATGCTTGATGAATTGAGTGAAAAGGAATATGAATCAGCGCTCCTTGTCATTATACATTCAAACATTACCCCTGAATGGCTGCTGAAAAAGATAATTACACAGCTTGGCGTAGAAGATCTGCCTGATGAGAAGACAGAACTGCTCAGCACGCTTTGCAAGCGTTTGATAGAGATTCATGAAGAAGGGAAAAAGGCAGTAGTGCTGATAGATGAGGCCCAGATGCTTCAAACAAAGGAGCTTATGGAGGAGTTCAGGGGGATTCTGAATATTGAGACAGACGGGAATAAATTAATAACCTTTGTGCTCTTTGGGATGCCAGAGCTGGACGCATGCCTTTCTCTTGATGAGCCGTTAAAGCAGAGGATAGCAATGAGATACAAGCTCCTGTCATTTGAAGAGAGCACTACAGAGGAATATATAAAATTTAGGCTAAAAATAGCTGGCAGCAGCAGCGAGCTTTTTACAAAGGATGCTTTAGAGGCTATCCATAATTATTCCCACGGCATACCAAGGCTTATAAATACTATATGCGACAACTCCTTGTTAGAGGGATTTTTAAGAAAGAAACTGAGGATTGATGCAAGTATAATCAAAGAAGTTGTCAATGACCTCGGTTTGACAAACAATAATAAACCAGCGGCAAAATAAAACCGAGCCTATTTCTCCAGCTTAAATGTTGCAATTACCTTTTCAATCTCATTAGCTTTCTTTTGGATGGCTGTTATATCCTTTGATAATGCCTTTTTGTCCATTTTTTTGATAACTGTCCATTGATTGATTGTGCTGTCCATATAATTAGCAGCATCCTGTATCCTCTCAATCCTACCCCGCAGTTTTGTAATCATGTTGTTAAATATCTCAGCAAGTGTTATAAGCTCATCCTTTGCCCTGAGATATATCTTAAAAGCAAGGTTGCCTTCGCCTATTTCATGGATGCTCTTTTCTATCCTGTAAAGCGGGCCTGCTATTTTATGCGATATTAGCAAGGTTATTATAATGGTGACAACTATTATTATGCCGAGTGTAATTATGTTTGCAGTAAGCAAAATGGGGTATATTATCTCACCTGTTGATGCAATCTTAATGTGGGAGCGGTAATAAACCTCTTCTATCCTTTTTGAGGTCAAATAGTATACAATACCGCTTGAAACCACTATCCCTAAGAATATAATTAAAATAAATCGCAGGATGAATTTTGCCTGAAAACCCTTTTTTATAAAAAAGTTTCTTCTTCTGAACTTTGTTTCTGCTTTTGGCTTCTCCATCTTACCTCCTATTTCTTATGACATTCAAGGCATAAGGCGCTCCCTTTATTGCTCATAACAAGCTGTGTGCTTACATTAGAATACGGGTTATGGCAAGACCCGCATCCAATCTTGCCATTAAAGAATTTTATCGCCTTATTTAACTGCTCCATTGGTCTTAATGTTCTGTTATTTAGCTGTGCGGCGGTATAGTCTATCCCTATTGGGTGGCTGCTTGCATTTGCCTCCGAATGCTGCCAGATACCTGCGCCAATTGTAACCTGTGTATCAGCGCCTATTGTTCCGTCATGGCACCCTAAACATTCTATTGAAATGCTGTCTATTGGAGAGGATGAGTCAATAATCCTGTATTTCTTAAATCCGTGCGCCTCAGACAAAAATTCCCTGTGAGAAGGCTTTGTGACCTTCCTCATGCCGAGTGAAAAGGTCTCAACATTTTTTTTAGCCTCATCTTTTCCGTGACATGCCATACAAAATGCCTTTCCCATTACATTTCTTCTCAACAGATATGACTTATCACCTAATATATCATCTCTTTTCTGATGTATATTGTGGCATGTGGCGCAAGTGACCTCTCCCATTTCATTAAGGGGCATGTCTGCAGGTATAGACATAGATGGTTTGACTCCCACCGGATGAGAGAGTTGTATATCTTCTGTGTGGCAGCGCTGGCAGAGCTTGTTTATATTATCTATAAATCTCATGGGCTTATCTATTTTTTTTGTTTCATCAGGTATAGATATATGGCATTGGAGACATTCATCAAGGCGGTAATTATGCGGGACATCATTTATGACAGTATACGCAATTGTTGAAAAGGTTATAATTAGGATAGATAGTATAATAAAAAATAATTTATTTTTCATACATTCGCCAAGCTCAGCATTATGAAACTGTAAATTTTGATATTGCCCTGTTTAAACTTTTTATTCTATTTGAAAGCCTTGTTATCTGTTTTTTAAGTTCTTTTTCAGAAAGCCTCTTATCCTTAATCGCTGATTCTATATCAGCGCTGCCCTTTTTAACCTCTTCAAGGTCTGTTCTTATGTCTATCATTTTGCTGCGCAGTTTTCCTGCCATCTCATTTAATGCTGATGCAACACCGGTTATCTCATCATTCTTTCTTAGCCTTGTCTCAAGGGTTAAATCGCCATTGCCTATTATTTCAGTGTTCTTTTCAAGGCGGAAGAGGGGTCCTGCAATCTTATGTGAGGCGAAAAGGGTTATAATAATTGTTACAATGCTGATGAAGATAACTGTAGCCAAGCTTGTATATATAAGATTACTTATAAGATTATCATTAAGCACCTTTATGGTATTTAATGATTCAAGATAGGTATTGCCCAATCTTTGATTTGTAGAGGCATAGAGGATAATTCCAGAGATTATTGCACCCAAGATGACAATAAGACAGAATTTAATGATAAATTTTGACTGGAACCCTTTTTTAATAAAGTATTGTCTTCCCACTACCTTTGTCCTTTCTGCCTAAAGAGAGGCTTCTTCTTATTTATTTTGTCATTCCTGTCCCTGCCTTCGCAGGGGTAAACTCCAGCAGGAATTCAGAAAACGAAAAACTGGATTCCCACTTTCGTGGGAATGACAGACAGAGGCGCTTTATTTTGCTACAAATACTGATGCCTCATTATATGCAACCTCTGTAATCGGCATCTCGCCAGCCTCAATATAATCAGATAAAGACTGCGGCATTGACCTGTAATTCAGCTTTGCTGATATTATAACCTCGCCAACAGGGGTATCTTCTGGTATCTTCCATTTATAGGTTTCTATCCTTGTCTCTTTTGGTTTTAGCCTGTTGTCAAAAGCCATCTTTGCTGCATCATGGAAGGCGTAAGTATGCTGATTACCCTTATCTACAAATACGCTGTGATATATCCTGTTTCCTTCAGGCAGGCCGTCCCTTTCAATATCTTTATATGCTGGTGTATTGCTTGTTATGTCATAAGGGGCTGGTTTTTCTTCATCTGTCTTTAGTAGGATGGGAGCCCTTTTTTTATTGTCTATTGCATTTATCTCAAGCCAAAGCTGCCTTAAATTCGGCGAGCTGCTTGGGAATTTGTGACCCGCCTTTTTATTTGTTACACTGACCTTGATAATCAACTCCTCGCCTAATTTGGCTTTAGGCTTATTTACTGATACCTTTAATATTACCGCATCGGGTATCTTTACATTGGAGCCGAATCCGGGGAATCTGTGAGTGACTGTCTTCTGTCTTGCATCTGCCTTCATGAATTCCTTGCTTATAATCGGATGAGACTTTCCTTCTCCCATCATGTGGCAGTCCTGGCACTGGTAGCCTTCCTTTGCCCATTCGCTGTTTTTCCATTCATTATATGTCTCCTGAATCCATACGCCATTGGAATTTTTCTGATTGTGGCATGTGCCGCAGAATTCTGATTTCGTATGCAGCTCAGAATATATAGTCTGGTGATACGGCGATTTCGCATCCTTCCAAGGCCCTCTCTTCGGGTCAATATCAGGGCCGTTGTTATTTATAAAATTTCCATTATGCGGTAGAGCGCCCTTAATGCCCTCTACAGTATGGCAGAAGTCGCACATTATACCCCTTTCTGCTAATTTATCTTCATCGGGTGTCGGCGGTATATCGCCTGCAAAAAAGGCGCTCGGAGAATGGCATAGGATGCATCTATTTATATCGTCCTTTATATTTTCATTACCCTTTAAATCGGAAAGGGATAATTTATACATTCCTTGAAATATATTATTGGTAAATGACCTGCTGTGTTTGGATTCCTTCCATTCTTCAAAGAATTCAGGATGGCAGCCGCCGCAGACCTGCGGATTTTCAAAATGCTTATATCTCTTTTCTACTGCCTCCCAGCCCTTTTTATGTTCCTCTTTTTCGTGTTTTTCTTCTTTCTCTTTTTTATCTTTTTTTTCATCTGAATAGCTCAAGAGTGAAGTGTTCAATATTATGGAGACTATAATTAGTATAAAAAATAGCTTTTTCATTGATTAAAAAAAAATATTTGATAAAGTGTTCCCCTCACCTTTATCCTCTCCACAAAGGGGAGAGGTAGGGTGAGGGGATTTATTACTTAACTCCTGCTAATACAGGGCTTGCGGACATTACTGGTTTTTTTAATTTTACAAACTCAACTTTCTGAGAGATATGGCAGTTCATACAATTGTTGCGAAGGGTTTCAAATGCCTTTTCAAATTCAGGGAACTTTTCCTTCTTTATTGCATCCAAAATCATTGGATATGATGCTGCTAAGAATTTTTTTGCATCTTCATTTCGTTTTGGCTTAGTGACCATGAGGATATCTTTCAGGATAACCTGAATTTCATCTGCCTGATGCTCTGCAAATCCCCAGTTGCCTGACTTTGCTGAAAAATACAAGTCATTATACCTTAGCCCAATCTGCTGCATCATTATTCCGTATCCTGGCTGAATTGAGGCTAACTTATCTAACTTTTCTTCCACTGAGCCTGTTAGCCAGCCGTTTGCTGCATTTACTGCAATTGTTCCAAAAGAGCCAATCATAAGACCAACTACTAATCCAATGCAAATCCCAAACAAAAGCACCTTCTTATTCATAGCCCATCCTCCTTATAATTTTTGTTAATAAAATCCACTGATAATTCAGTGAGCCGCTCTTTTAAATCTATAGTTAGATACTTAAAACTGCATAATTTAAAGGTATCATAAAATATTTATTTGTCAAGTGAGGCGAATATTGAAAATATCCTTGAAAAATAGGAGGATAAGAGGCATAATAGCCTTAAAATTTGAGGGATTATATAATGGGCTCTCTTTCTATTCTCCGGCATTACTTGTCTATCATAACCCGTTTAAAATTAAAGGAAATCTATCTTGTCGGCGGCTCTGTCAGGGATATCCTGCTAAAGCGGGCTTTAAGGGATATTGATATTGCAGTATCATCAGATTCCATTAAAATTGCAAAAAAAATTGCCGACAAAACAGGCGGGAGTTTTTTTGTTATGAGTGAAGAAGAAGGTGTTGCAAGGGTTGTAAAAAAAGAGGGGAGAAAGACCCTTCAATTTGACTTTGCAATGTTTAAAGGCAAGGACATATTAGAAGACCTTTCTAACAGGGATTTTACAATAAATGCAATGGCAGTAAAGATAGGGGCTGGAGGCTTGGGATTGGGGGCAGGCAGCCTTATAGATCCTTACAATGGGAGAAGCGATTTAAAGGAAAAGATTATCAGGCTAATAAAACCCAATGCCTTTTCTGATGACCCTTTAAGGATGTTGAGGGCAATAAGGTTTGCCTCTGACCTTGATTTTAAAATTGAGGATAAGACTATTGTATACATTAAAAACCTCGCCCCTTCTTTAGAGACGGTCTCTTCTGAACGTGTAAGAGACGAGCTGTTTAAGATATTTAAAAATGATAGGGCATCATATTATATTTCCATGTTTGAGGAATACGGGCTTTTGAATGTCGTCATTCCAGAGGTAAACGATATGAAAGGCCTTAAGCAGGGTAGTTATCATGTATATGAGCTCTGGATGCATTCTTTGAAGACCGTTGAGTATCTTGAAGATGTGATAAAAAATATCAAATTATATCTTCCTGAATATAACGAGAGGATAAAAAGGCATCTAAGATTGGAGATAGAGCAGGGCATAGACAGATTGAGTCTTCTGAAATTCTCAGCGCTCCTGCACGATACTGGCAAGCCCTCAACTATAAAAACAGAAGGCGATAAGATAAGTTTTTATCAGCACTGGATTGTTGGCGCAGAGATAAATAAAGGTATATGCAGAAGGCTTAAGATGAGCGCAAAATCTGAGGAAATTGTGCGCAGGATTACAGAAAATCACATGAGGCCATTGTATCTTACACAGCTATATAATCCCCCCTCACCCCCCTTTAATAAAGGGGGGAAGGGGGGATTTATTACAAGGCGGGCAATGTACCGCTTTTTTCGTGATGCAGGCGATTCAGGCATTGATGTGCTTTTGCTTTCAATCGCAGATGCAATGGCAACGCAGCCCGATATTTCAGCTTCAGCAGATGTAAGCTATAAAACAGTAATTGAGGTAGTAAAAAAGATATTGGATTATTATTATAATGAATATAAAAAGCATAAGAAAAGACCCCTTATGTCCGGCAGTTACCTGATTAAAAGATTCAAGGTTCAGCCAGGGCCTGTTATTGGCAGGATATTAAAGGATATTGAGGAGCAGAGGGGCGCTGGATTATTAAAGAACAAAAGCGATGCAATTAAATATATAAAAGAAAACCTGTACAAATGGCTTGATTAATATTTAAATTCATTAAAATTTCATTTTGCAGTTGAAATATTGGTTAAAGTGGTTTATATAAAGGATGTAATTTAAATCAAAATAATCTAATAAAAGGAGGGCAAATACAATGAAAAAGGGGTTTTATGTAATTCTCATTGCTATTTTAGCAGGGGTAATAATTTCAGGTTGTGCAAAGAAGGCAACAACAAAGGCAGAGGGTGAGACTGTGGCAAAACCAGCAG
>JAHFEP010000255.1 GCA_023248415.1 Nitrospirota bacterium | reverse complement strand
ATGCCTCCCTTAAAGACTTAAAATTTAGTAGAAGAAAAATAATCCTGAAAGACTTTGTAACCCTTGCAGAACGAAGCCCTTTAAGTTCACCAACGAGCAGTTCGCTTTTACAATTGGCATATGGATCTTCACAAAGGAGTTCTATCTTTTTGGCGAGTATCTTTTTAAGATGCTGGTGCTTTTCAGTCTGTTTTAGAAACTCAGGGGCAAAGTACGGCTTATAATTTTCCAAATACATCCTCAAAGGAAAGTAGTTTTATCCCTTTGCGTAATTGTTGTTTTGCATGCCTTATAGATTTGAGCAATTCTTTGCTTGACATAATTTTTAATGTTTCGCTTATCCTTTCCCAATCTTTAAAGCTCAGAACAACTGATTTTGGCTTGCCTTCAGGTGTAGTAATAAACTCTATTGCAGGCAGTTCATGCATCTTCAACACATTTATTCCCTCCTTTTGCTAATTGATATTAATAGAAATATATCACAGAGACATAAAAAAATCTATTAAAAAGTTGGACAAAGAAAGAATGGATGCATCAAACAAAGCAGGGGCATGTTGCAACATGCCCCTGCTTGTTAAATCATCAAATAATCAAATTACCAATCACTGTCCAGCACGAACAGCCCACACATAGTTCGTAATAGCCTTACCCTCGCCGAACACAACGCCGTCCATATAGACACTCCATGCGTAGGTCGTACTGCCGGCATAAGTAGTAGACGACCAGTAGCCGAAAGCCTGCACATTGCTAAAACCTTGTGTGTTCAGCCATGTTGCGGTATTGGCTTGTTCTGCATTTATCAGGCTCTCAAGTTCATTGACATTAGGCAGACGCCAGTCATCGTAACCGCAAAGAATTAAACCATTAGCATAACTCAGGGCAGTTGCCCATGTTCTTAATGTGCTGTCTGGTGTTCTTACCCACATCAGACCAGTAAGGTTGTCTGTTACGCAGAGTCCTGTCCCATCAACTGTAAACCTCGGGCTTGGCCAGGCAACTCCTTTTTTTAAGTCTCCGTCCTGACCAGTGGTTACACAGGCAACTGTACCCCCTGTTGCATCATAACAGGTTGTCTGTCCTGTCTCTGGCAAATCAGCAGGCGCAGCATAAGCAATACCTGCTATAAAGATTGTTGCGACCATAAACATAAAGATTTTCTTAAACATGTTTCTTCCTCCTTTTCCCTCTCCCCTTGGGGGTGAGGGGATTTATTGTTTTACTATCTTCATTATCGGCAGCCGTTCCTTTATCCTGCCGATGTATCTGTCTGTCTCTTTGATGATGACGACAGGTAACCCCTTGCTTAGAAGCCTTTTGGCATACTCATTTTCAAACCTCACAGGAAAACCATATATTGCACCTCTTTTGTTTTGTGAAAGTCGTTTGAGGTTAAGAAGATGCTTAAAGATTGCTTCGTCGCTTAAACTCCTTGCAATGACCTGTTGAAGCTTTTTTTCAGCACTAACACCCTCATCATGGGTAGCTGGCGATATGTCATTGCGAGGTGAAGCCGAAGCAATCTCATCTTTCCTATACACACTTATCTCCTCATAAAACTCATAGAAACACCCCACCTGAAAGAAGAGAACCATTCCTTTAAATCTGCTTGCATAGTAGAGATACTGGCTCTTTACAGACGGAAATATCTCGCAGTATCTATAAAGGGGTTTTACCTTTTTATCATCAAAAGAGAAATACTCCTTTAAAAACCAATATCTTTTCAAGATGGCGCTTCTAAGGCTATATGTATCTGCCCATTTCAGGTGTCCAAGATAAGAGGCGATAATAGACATGAGCCTTTCAAGCAGTTCATAATCGTATCTGACAATCCGCATCCCTTCTTTTTCTGAGATAAGCCTTTCTTCAAACCAGTTGAGTCTTGACTTCAGGTTATTCACCACCCTCCGCCTTACAAGCATGTAATCTTGCCTGATGATATAGCCCAAAAAGTCTATCCCATTTGATAAAGGCAAGACCTTATTATATTTGTCATTCAAAGACAGATTGAGCTTATCTCCTAAAAATTCACTTACCCGCCCCCTTATCTCTATTAACCTCTCATGCGATTCATCAAGCATAAGAAAGTCATCACAGTAGCGGATATAGTATTGGCGCTTAAGTGAGTGCTTCACATACTGGTCAAGCTCATTTAGATATACATTTGCAAAAAACTGGCTTGTAAGATTGCCAATGGGAAGACCCTTATCTTCAGGCGCATAAAAGAGGCTCTTGTGAGGCGGCAGGCTCTCTATCAGATGCCTTTTCCCCTTGATAATACAGCTTTCTGTTGGGCTATGGAAGATTATCACACCAGCAAGCCACAACAGGTCTTCATCTTTAATCTTTTTCCTTAGAAGCTCATAGAGGATATTCTTGTCAATGCTCATAAAAAAGTTTTTAATATCCAGATGAAGAAAATAGAGCCTTTTTCTGCCGTTTTCACTGCCCTTTCTGATAAACTCCTTTACCCTCTCAACTGCCTTATGCAGTCCTTTGCCTTTTCTGCAGGCATAAGTGTCATGGATAAATATCGGCTCATAGATTGCCTCAAGCCTCTCTATCAAGGCATGATGGACTACCCTGTCCTGAAAATCTGCGGCAATAATCTCCCTCATCTTTGGCCTTTCAACAATAAAGCAGACAGAACGAATAGGCTTATAAGTTTTATTTTCAAGCTCTTCTGAAAGTTTAAAGAGCTTTTCCTCTGCATTAATCTCAAACTTCAGGGCATTGATTGTGCCTCGTTTGTTCCTTCGGCATTTAATATAACTTCCATAGAGATTCTTGAAAGAAGCTATACCAGTATCCCCCCGCTCCCCTATGGGCCTGCCTGTCGGCAGACAGGGAGAGGGAGGGCTGGGGTGAGGGGTAACGCATCTTGAGGATAACCACTCTCCAGCACGAACAGGCCACACATAGTAGGTATTAGTCTTATTGTTGCCGTTCACATTGCCGTCGTTCATATTGACATTCCATGCGTTGGTCGTATTGTTGGCATAAGTAGTAGACGACCAGTAGTTGTTTGCCTGCACATTTGCCCATCCACTTATGAATCCTTCATCAGGCAATCCTCTTCGGTATGCCTGACTGCCTATTAATGCCCTTTGGGCGGGATGGGCGCACAGTGGTTTAACTTTGCACACCTGCCAGTCTATCTTAAAATCCCCCTTAATCCCCCTTTTCCAAAGGGGGAATTTTAACCCCCTCTTTTCTAAAGAGGGGTATGGGGAGATTACTGACCTATAGAAAGGCAGTTCTGGCATTTTATTTCCCCCTCCCCTTATCCCCGAAGCTCTTTATCCAGCCCTCGTTCTGCCTGCTTAAAGAGATCGCCTCTTCTACGGCATGTTTGAAGGAATTGAAGTTCTTAAATGCCTTCACCTCTTTGCATATCCTTAAGGTCACTTTAAACTCCTCAATTATATCCCTTAAGGCAAGAAGGGTCTTGAGCCTGTCTCTCTCAGAATTTGCCCTGATAATCAACCGCACAATTTCACGGGATAGATTTCTTAGGTCTGTTCCCAGTGTATATTTATGGTACCTTGAAAAGCCTCTTACAATGTTTTCAATGTATATGGTCATATCCATAGCCTTTTTATATATAGGTAGATGCTCATACTGTGCCATCTTTTTAAATTATCAAATCCTCAAATTACCTACTGTCCA
>JAHFEP010000098.1 GCA_023248415.1 Nitrospirota bacterium | reverse complement strand
TGACCACAGAATCTATCTATCTTGTATTCTTTTCCCTTAAAGGTTATTGCTCCATCCTTTTTAACCCGTTTTGTATCATGAATAGAAAATACCTAAAAAGGGGGCGCCTTAAGGGAGAAGGTAATGCTTTTATGGGGAAAGGGCCCCCTTTAAAGGTCCTCACAAACAAGCAAGAGAAAGAAAATCTCCTACTTGGATAGTGACCTGATGTATGCAATAATATCCCAGCGGTCCTGCTCGCTTGTTGAACCGGCATATCCCATCATGGCTGTGCCCTTTGAACCATCAGAGATTACCTTAAACAGCTCGTCATCTGATTTTGCCATCTTTGCCTTGTCTGTAAAGTTTGTTGCCTTTGGATTAAGGCTTGCGCCTGCGGGGCCGTCGCCTTTTCCTGCAGCGCCATGGCAGAGAGTGCATTTTGCATCATAAACCTTTTTGCCTGCCTCTGCATTTCCCTTTCCTGCTGCTGACGCCTTTGTTACAAAGGCGCCTACAAAGATGATTAAAAACAAAACAACAATCATTAAGAAAATAAATTTGCTTCTCGGTTCCTGTGACATAATAAACCCTCCTTATGAATAGATGTTATAAAACCCTCCAATTCCTTTTTGCTTGCAAACTCAAAAAAGACCTCTTCATTTCCCTTTCCCTCTTTATAAACCACTATCAGCCTTGGAAGGCTGAAAAAAGGCATCCCCCTCGCTATTTTGTATGAAACAATCTCTGCAAGGGGGATTGAGGAAAAGGATGTTTTGGATGATAAGGAAATCTTCTTCAGCAAAGATATCTTGTTTGTGATAATCCTCTCATTGGTAAGGTATATCTCACCGCCTGCAATCCTGCAGTCTCTTATAATCTCTTCGCTATTTTTTAAAAAATTATTTAGTCTTTCGTCTCTTTCCATCTTTTTCTGCCTTTTCTTCCCATTCCATTAATATGCTTTTCCCATCAAAACTCATTACCTCATCGCCAAAATAGTCCCATACCTGTGAATGTGCCTTCCTCTTTTTCCAGCTCCAGTTCTTCATTGGGTGGGTCTCGCTTTTGTATCTCTCTCCTTCATATAAAAAGGATAATGGGTATGGCTTGCTCACAACAACGTGGGCTGCCTTAATCATTGGCTTAAATCTTTTGCCGCCGCCTGCTACTATCAAAAGAAACATCATCCAGATAAAGAAGACTACAGGGAAAAGGTATTCCTGATAACCCTTGCCGAGCCTATACATAATAATCACAGCAGCAAAGGTAATTATAAGAGTAATAATCGCCTTTCCTGTAAACCTGAATCTTTCTTCTTTCTGATGTCCTTCCATCTATCCCCTCACGAATGAAACAACAATATAGGATGCCTTATAAATGCCAATTGTAAAAATTGTATAGCTGACAATTATGAGCCCGTTAAATATGTAATAGCCTCTTATATCCTCCTCTGTTTCAATAAAGAGTTTCAATAACAGGGCGAGTCCGAGCATTTGGGAGCCTGCAAAAAGCCACAGATTGTATGAGCTGTACAAAAATCCTGTTGTCCCTGTGAGCATCATATATACAACCTTTGGCGCTGTCATTAACAGGGAAAGCGCAAATGCCAAAGCAGCCATCATGTCCCTTGTCATTACAAAATTCATCAGCCATATATCTGAGCCAATGCGAAAATTAAAGGTTGAAAATAGATTCAGAAAATACGGCCTGAGCAGATGAAACGCAATTGCCTGCGTAAATAGCATCCATGCAATCAGGGTGAGCATCCAGTGCAGTCCCCAGATAGAGACCTCCTGCAGAGATGAATACAGGTTCGTTACATTCAAATATCTCGGTAACTCATCTGCGCCTGCCGCAGAGGCAATATTCGGCAAGAGCAGAAGGATACCTGCTGTTAATAGCGCCCCTACAATTTTTTTATCCTGCACTTTCATCATACTCCACATTTGCCTTCATTAATCTTAACCGGGTTGTTGTGCCCCAGCCTATTTCTGCATCAAACCTGTTTGCACACTTCAGGCACTCAATATCCCTGCCGTCAAAGCTGAAGGTTTCATTTCCGCATATCGGGCAGTATCTGTAAAAGCCTCTTACCGCCTTCTTATTGCCGTTGTTCTTTACTTTAACAACAACAAAGCTCTTGCTGAATGCAATATCTTCAACAAAATCTGATTCCCATACATTCTCTGCATCAAGATATTTTACTGGTTTTGATAAGTCCTCATTACCGTCTGTCCGTGTATAAACAGTATATTTGGTGCCTGTCTTTCTCCTGAAAAACGGGCCTTCAATCGGCTCGTTGAGCACCTTTGACCTGTATGTGATGCCAATGGATAATGCAGAAAGGATACTGCCAGCTACAGCAAGGCTTCCAAGGATAAAACCCCGCCTGTCAGTCTTAAAATCATGAAACATTTCCTTTACGGCATCCTGAATATATTGTGAACTTCCAAGCTTGCTCATTTATTAAAGCTCCTCCCATTCATACCTTGGCGATATCCTCTCTATTGTAACAACGTTTAACGGACACTCCCTCTGGCACATAAAGCACCTGATGCATTTCTCCTGATCCTTTACAAAGGCTGTGCCTTCCATCCATGTCTTTGGACCCTCTGATGGCAGCGTCCTTTTAAAAAGCTTCATTATTTTTGGCCCGATTAACTTTTCAAGATTGCCTTCTATGCTAATTCTGTCAACCTTCTTCATGTCAATGCAGTCCTGCGGGCATATATCCTTGCAGATACCGCAGAGAAAGCAAAAATCACCGCCAGCAGAAATTCTGTGATTGCACCTTAGGCACCTCTTCGCCTCTTCTATTGCCATCTCTTTTGTATATGCAATCTCTACCTCTTTAAAGCCAATGCGTCTCTTTATTGGAATGGTCGGCGGATGGAGCCTCTCTTTTTTCTCAACGGTCTTTTCAACATCAAAGGCTGTTACATAGGTTATTTCCATCTCTTTTTCATTTGCCTCTTTGCGTGTAATCCTCTGTCCGCTTAAGTATCTGTCAATGGACTCTGCCGCTCTCTTTCCATCTGCAATGGCATTAATAAGGAGCCTCGGGCCAAATGCAACATCACCGCCGGCAAATACGGCTGCTGCTGTTGTTGCGAGTGTATCAGGGTCAACAACTATGGTGCGCCTCGGCGCAATTTCAATACCGTCCTTTGGCTTAATCCATGAAAGGTCAGATGTCTGCCCGACCGCCATAACTATAGTATCCGCCTCAATCACAGATTCAGAGCTTTCAATAAATGTGGGGTTGAACCTTCCCTTATCATCAAATACAGATTTCACCTTTACAACCTCAAGTCCTGTTGCAGCGCCCTTTTTGCCTACAATCCTTTTTGGACCAAGAGAGTTGTGTATAATGATGCCCTCGTTTATTGCCTCATTAACCTCTTCTTCATGTGCAGGCATCTCTTCTTTTGACTCCAGGCAGACCATGTGTACCTCTTCTGCCTTGCCCATTCTTAGCGCTGCACGGGCAACATCAATTGCTGTTGTTATATCCTCTGCTGCGCCAAGTTTTTCTTTTCCTTTTCTCACTGCAATGCGGGCGACATCAATAGCAACATTACCGCCGCCAATAACCAATACCTTTTTGCCCAAATCCACCTTATAACCAAGGTTTGCATTTAAAAGAAAGTCAACGCCCCGCAATACGCCGTCAAGCTCAATGCCCTCCATCTTCAACTCACGGCTCTTGTGCGCGCCGATTGCAATAAATACAGCGTCATATTCCTTTTTTAAATCCGATATTGTAAAGTCCCTTCCTGCTGCCATGTTGCATTTAAGCTCAGCGCCCATTGAAAGTATCATATCAATCTCTGACTTTATGATGTCCCTCGGAAGACGATATTCAGGGATGCCAAGATACATCATGCCGCCTGGGATTTTCTGCGACTCAAATATAGCAACATCATAGCCCATTCGCACTAAGTGGTCTGCTGCTGAAAGACCTGCTGGTCCAGCGCCAATGATTGCAACCTTCTTTCCTTTTGAAGATGCAGCAGCGAGCTTTTCTATGTAACCATTATCTCTTGCATGGTCTGCAACAAATCTCTTTAATGCGCGGATTGATACAGGCTCGTCAACAATTTTTCCTCTCCTGCAATTATCCTGACACGGCGCTGCACAAACACGGCCGCATATTGATGTAAAGGGATTAACCTCTCTGTTTATTGCATATGCCTTAAGGAAATCGCCTTCTGCTATTGCGCCGACATAGCCTGAAACATCTGTCTCAATCGGGCATGCATTCTGGCACGGGATATTTACCTTAAGCCATTCAGCATCAATTGTTTTAATCTCTTTTTTAAGTTCCTTGATTGTCATAGTCAATACGCTCTCAAGTTGACGGCAAAGTAAAAAGCTCCAGATGCAATGTGATGGAGGGGCGAGCCGTTGCCTCGCCCTCGCATTTTTTACGAAGCTATCACTACCTCGGATACGGGACAGCGAGCCTATGCACCAATGGGTCTATTCCAACAGATGCATAGAACACACCAAATGTATAAAACCCGTATCCTACTAACATAAGTAGATTAAATATTGCAAACCACCTCGGCCTCTGCTCTGTGTCTCCAATCAGCTTCAGGCCGAGCGCTGCACCAAGTATCATAGAGCCAATGAGCATGGGCATTGTATATGCCGTATAACTCACGCCAAGCGGCTTTGCCCATTCTAAAAGATGCTTTGGAAAAGTAATCTGCAATGAATATACAAATGCCAATACTGACATCAAGTCTCTTGTTAGAATATAGAGCAGCCACCACACCTCTGCGCCGAGATTGAATGTGAACTTTGATAGGTTTCTCACATAATACGGCCTGAGCAGGTGCAGAGATACTGCCATTGTAAATAGCAGCCATGAAACAAGGGTCATAAGCCAATTTATGCCGAAGTCCGCAAACTCCCTTAACGAAGACTGTGCATTTGCAATCCTCAAAAAGTCTTTCACGCTTATCTGGTCATTGGCAGGAACTGCCTCGCCAGCCACATCTATATATACCGGCTCAGTTAAGAGAAACTTTGCATTCTCTGTGTCTTTTGGAATTTCAACTGCAGGATTTATTCCGAAATTAAGCCTTCCCATTAATGTATATTTGCCAGGCCTCTTTGGAGCCTTTATCCTCCATGTTACTGGCTCATCCTTTATTGCAACACCCTGCTCAACATAGTTGTATCTCATGCCAAGATAGTCTGATATAATCTCCCATCCGTCGCGTGCAGGATGCTTTTGGTCTTTATTTACAAGAAATATTCCCCTTACGCCATTATCACCGCCAGAGGTTTTTATTGTAACTGTAATCTCTTCATCGGGCTTAACCCCCTTTTTATCAATGCCTATTTCAATCATGCCCTGATTGGCGCCTTCGCCGAATACGCCTTTTGTATGGCAGTGGGCGCATGCAGGCTCAAGATTTCCCGGGCCAGGGCCAAAGGGAAAGGCAAAAATCAAGGAGGGTGTTATTATCAGGCTTATTAAAAGAATTATTTTTATATATCTCTTCATTCTCTGCCCCTTCTCCTAATGAACTATTCCGTATATACCGAGTGAGTAAACACCAAAGCCTGCCAAGACCAAAACATGGTAGACCTTAAATGCAGTTGGATTGTCATCCACATCAACAAGGCTCTTCATAAAGATGGACATGCCGAGGATAATTGGCCCGACAATCATCGGCCACGGCACAAGGCCGTGTATCTCGCTCAAATATCCTGGTATAAGATTAAAGAGTCCCATTGCAAAAACAGCAACAGCAGCAATGTCTCTTCCTGTTAAATAGAATGTCCACCACAAATCAGCGCCAAGCCTTAATGTAAATTTATTTAATATCTGCAATATATACGGCCTTGCTAAGTGTAGAAAGACAACCAATGCATACAAAACCCATGTAACAAGCACAAAGGTATACATGATAAACCACACAAACCATCTTGCAAGGTTCTGTGCAAGGTCCTCTATCACCACCTCTTTTGGCACAAACTCACTGCCATTTGCAGCAAAGGCAATTCCTTCTATTAGTATAATGCCAACAAATATTACGAGCGATATAATTTTATAAACACTTTTCAATTTAAACCCCCTATTTTAGGTTTGTCAGATATTCCACAAGCGGTTTAATTTCCTTGTCAGTTAAATTCAAATTCGGCATAATCGTTGCCGGTTTTACTGCCTGTGGATTTTTTAACCATTTATATAAAAACTCTGTATTTCTTGTTTTGCCGATTGCTGTCAGGTCTGGACCAACCTTGCCTCCAAGACCTGATATAATATGACAAGCAGCGCATCCCCTCTGCTGATAGACCTTCTTCCCTGCATCAATTGGAGACAGCCCCTTTGTTTCAACTGCCTGCACTGGTTTTCTGCTGCTTGAATACTGAACAAGAAAGGCATATATCTTGTCTGCCTCTTTTTGTGTTACAAATGAGCCTTCTTTCCTCATCATGCGGTATACTGTTGTCTTCCATGCCTCGCCGCTGTATGGCGCATTTAATGGCTTTGCTGCTGAATGACACTTTATACATTTCTGGGAAAAAATTTTATATCCCTCTTTTGCCTCCTGAGGATAGTTTGTTATATCCACTGAAGGGATATCCGACTGCGCATCGGAATTAATGGAAATGAAAAGACAAATTATTAATATCGTAATCAGGAATGTATGCTTATTCAAAAAACACCCCCATCTGCTGAACAGGCAGGTTTAAAACCTGCCCCTACTTACTCCCCTTTTTGAAAATTTCTTTAATGCTGCTTCAACAACCTCTGCCAATACATCCATCTCAACAGGTTTATACAGATAATAAAACACGCCCTTTTCTACTACCTTACTCCCTGTCTGAACTGAACTGTCGCCAGAGATGACTATTAATGGTATCTCCACCTTGCTCTTTTTTACCTTTTCAATTACCTCAAGCCCTGATACCTTATTCAACTCAAGGTCAATAACAGCAAGGTCAATCTCTCCGCCTAAGATATTCTGCACGGCCTCTTGACCGCTTTCAACCACCTTGATCTTATGCCCTTCATCTTCAGATAAGAACCTGCAAATCCTGCACTCTTCATCCTTATCAGAGGTGGCTATTAATATCCGTTTTCCACTCTCCATAATCATCTCCAAGCATTTAAAACACCTTGATAATATCTACTATTGCAATGAACATGCCAACATCCAAAAACTTTATTTAAACAGAATTTATCTTTTGTTTTTAAAGAGTTACAAAGAATTATTGATATGAATTTATTTATAGCTTTTCACTAACAATTGGGACACCAAATGGACTTTTTAGGAAAAAATTGGAAGGTTATTTGATATAACTATTTGATTTATAATACAAAAAATTAAATGGGGCAGAAATTCCCCGTCTGGGACTCTCTTGCCCCATTTAGTCAGGCGGCATATGGAACCCTGCCTTACATGAAGCAAGCATTGTCAAGGGCGTAGACGGGGGTGTTAATTTCCATAAAAAACCTTTGCAGGAGATTAAAGGCAGTGCAATGCAAAGGCTGGCCATGACGCCCTTCAAAACTTATATTTCAAGACACGAGCTTCTTATCCGATGAACTCTCTTATCCGTGGTCAGATAAAATTATAACTATGCTCTGTGTTGAAATAGGTGTTTGAACATGCCTTAAAGGTATTTAAGTGAATTAATATATTTGCCTCCATTGAATAATAGCCGCCGCCAAGACATATAGCCACTGGAATCCCAGCCTCTTTTATCATGCTAAAGACCATCTCATCCCTCTTGGCAATCTCTTTTAAAGACAAAGGCCCTCTCTTTGCCATCGGGTCACGCTCAAACACATCTGCTGCTGCCTTGTATATAACATACTGCGGAAAACCGCTTCTTAGTTCT
Source organism: Nitrospirota bacterium (assembly GCA_023248415.1). Lineage (GTDB taxonomy): Bacteria > Nitrospirota > CAKKRA01 > 9FT-COMBO-42-15 > 9FT-COMBO-42-15 > 9FT-COMBO-42-15. Next base: position 2,241 of record JAHFEP010000098.1, on the reverse strand, counting down.
TTTGAAAGTTTTTCTTTTAATAATAGCAGGTATTCATCATGCATAACATAAAGGCGGGAGAAGAAATATCCCATAGAAAGATTATGGAGATACTCACCCTGATTGCAGACAGTAATTATATCATCTGTTCCATTTCCAATGTGATAGTCGCAGTCAAGTATCAATCCCCTCAGGCCATGCTCTCTGTGTATCTTCTCAGCGGCAATATTTAAGTCATTGAAAGGGCATAGGCTGCCGCCCATAAAGTATTTTGCATGGTGAAAGCCTGAGCTCAGGCTCATTGCCGGCTCGCCTGAAGTGATAGAGTAGACTGTTGCTGCGTATATTGCAGCGCTTATATAAGGCAGGGCTGCCACAATCATTTCATTCCATGGGATTGCAGAGCTTTCAGCAAGCTCAATAGGCGAACCAGTCCTGACTGCCTCTACATAGCCGGGGTCATGGCAAAGCTCAAAGTCCTTCCATGTAAAGGGCTGATGTGTGCGGTGCTCAAAATTCAACCTTTCTCTCTGCAGCGCCTCAAAAACTGCCTTTGGTTTTCCAATGAAAAAATACCTTTCACCAAATATCTCTAAAATATTATCCAGCGCGCTTGCAGGGTGGTAGAAGGCTTTGATTGTATTTGGTTCATTCATGATAGTCATTTTCCTTTCTGCTAAGGCATATAAATTTATAAGTATTTATCCTGAAAAAGCTCAATCCTGTTGCCCTCCGGGTCATGAATGTATGCAAAAAGACCATCTTCTGTCTTCTCTGTTTTTTCTATCTCCACTTTAGATTCTTTAAGATGCTCAATAAAACTGTTCAAATCATCTATGCGAAAGCTGACAACAGGCCTTTCTGATGCCTTATCGCCTTCCTGCCTGCCGGGGAGAATCTGCCATCTTATTTTTGTCACTTGTCCGCTGTAGCCATAATCCCTCTGATAAAACTCATGATAACAGCAGCCGTCCTTATATTCGTATCCTATGCCCAGAACCTTGTAATACCATTCTGCAAGTTTTTCCGGGTCTTTTGCATAAATAAAAACCCCGTTTATGCCGCTTACTGCAAGGCTTGTTTTTCTGCTGTTGTTTGTCTCTAATAGTTCTAAAAATCTTGCTGTCTTCTTCCTGAGCCTGCTCTCATAGGCAATGTCTTCTACCCATTTATGGGGAATATCTGAAAATCCAAACCTCGCTCCCAGCAAGGCCCCTGCAACAGCCGCATTGGTATCAGCATCTCCGCCTTCATGAATTATTTTAAGAATCCCATCAGCAAAAGATGTTGCATTCTTGAGCGCCCAAAATCCGGCTCCCAAAGTCTTTAAAGTATACCCTACTTGGCTTATCTCTCCCCGATTAAGCCCATCATCTAAATCAAGGGCATCTAAAGGCTCCTGAATTGCTTTAATAAAATATTCCTGAATACGCGAATCATATGAAACAGACTCAGCCATAACTTCCTGTATCAAGTTTTCTATATCTGAAGCGCCACGCAATAGCGAACTTATGGCTAAACAAACAGCGACACAAGAACCAACGCATCTCGGGTCATAATGGGTAATTTTGCAGGCCTGTTCAGCATTATATTTAATCTTCTCAGGCGATTGATATTCCCAAATACCTAAAATTGATGTTCTCATCACACCACCATTAGGCGCAGCGTTCCGTCCAGAATTTTCCCAGACCCTTTTAGCAGCAGCATGTGGATCCCTCAGAAAGTCAGGAGAGGAAAACACCGAATAGACTGTTTTCCCAATACCCCTGCCTCCCTGCGCCCAGCGGCGCAATCTAAAAGCAATATCCAATACATCAACAGTCTTTTTAGCAAGAATGCTGTCTAATATGCACAGCATCATGTCAGTATCATCTGTCCACTCTCCTACAGCCCAGTGCAGGCGGTGAAAATCCTGAATAATTTGGCTATAGTGATTCAGACCATTCGGGTAATATAGGGATAAATCATGTTTTGATAAAGATTCAGCTCCAAGCCCGAGGGCATCTCCAATAGCTTGGCCATAAAGGACACCGTGTATGCGGTCTGTTAAGACTGGGTCCATAAGCCCTCCGTTTACCACTTTCATCTCGCCACTCGCCCCTTATTTCCCTTAAAGCAAGGCTTGTGCAGGGTGTAGACGCAACCATTATTTCCTCTCTGTTGCTTCCGCTCTCATCTCATTCTCCCTCTGTGTCTGTTTTATCTTCTCCCTTTTCCAAAACTATCTCTCCATTTTTTATATTTACTGCCACTGTATCACCT
>JAHFEP010000097.1 GCA_023248415.1 Nitrospirota bacterium | reverse complement strand
TTTTGTCTTTCAGATTTGGAAAGAGTTGAGGCACGAATTTGCCAATAGACTTCTCTGATGTAATAGCAACAATCTCCACCGCTGTATGATAGAGGAGGAGCCTTAAAAGCTCCCCGCCTGTGTATCCGCTACCGCCTATGATTGCAACCTTTAGCATAATGAATGGATAATATCACCGCTCCAAGACAGATGTCAAATATTTTAAGGTAAATGATAACATTATTACATGGCAGATTTCCTTAGTTTGACAATTTGAAGCCCACAGGGTAAAATATTGTATGGCTGAAAACATATTTAAGCATTTAAAGGAATCAGGGGAAAAATCTGAACCACCCGAAGCAGGTTCAGCCGCTGCTGCTGAAGGTGCGGTACCGCCTCTTGAACTTCAGAAGGCAAGGGATGTTATCGGCGCGCTTACCAAGGCGATAAAAACATCAAGGCTCTATCCGGAAAGCAATCCAATCTATCAGAAGTTTATTGAGGAATTAAGCGAGAAATTCAATTCTTATATAGAAGAACACGGAAATCTAAAGTTAAGGCTGACCCAATTTAAATTGATTTATAAGGGGGTGGAGGTTTACGACAATCCTGATAAATTGGAAAATATCGCATTAAAACTCTTTGCAGACGGGGTCAGGGAGATTACCTTTCATGAAGGAATGGAGGATATTGAGATACTTAATTTTCTGGATGTATTAAATACGAACCTTGACCCGGAAAAGACAGACGATGATATGGTAACCTTGCTTTGGGAGAAAAACTTTCAGCACATAACATATTTTGTTATAGAAGAAACAGGCGAGGGCGAAACTAAAACAGAGGCCTCAAGCCACAGGATGCCTGTTCAGGAATTTGTCAAGGCACAGGAGATGGATACTGCTCAAAAAAAGCATTTGGAAAAAGAGAGCGGTATGCCTGTAACAGAGGAAAAGGCAAAAGGCCCTGTCCCGGAGATGCCTGTGTTCAGCGTCTATACCCTTACAGAGGAAGAGATAGAGCTTTTAAAAAAGGAGAAGGAGGCTGAAGAAAATCCCTCCTTTACATTTAAGATAATTGATATATTAAATGAAATATTATACATGGAAAGGGACTTCAAGGCATTTTCTGATATTGTGGAGACTCTGGAAAAGGCGCTTGACCTTTTGATATCCAATGCTGATATTGTAAGGGCAAGCAGGCTTCTTAAAAACCTGAGAGAAATATCAGAGGCAAAAGGAAAATTCTCTGATGAAGAGGTTATGAAGATCAATCGCGCCATTGACAGGGCTGGAGATGAAATAAGGATAAAAGAATTCGGCGCCATGCTGGGCAAAAATCAGACAATTGATTTAAATGCCATTTCATCCTATCTCTCCCTCCTTCACAAAAATTCTATAGCCTATCTGTTAGAGCTCCTTGAGATAAACAATCTGAACATAAGAAAACATATCTGTGATGTTATGGCAGAGGTTGTAAAGGATGATATTGATATTATAGGAAGAAAGGTCAATGATAAAAGGTGGTATATTGTAAGGAATATTGTCTATATCCTCGGCAGGCTCGGCAAGGCAAAGGGCATTGAATATTTAAAACGGACGTTGAAATACGATGAGCCGCGCGTGCGGCTTGAAAGCATAAAATCATTAATGAAAATCAGCGGCGACCAGGCAAAGGATCTGCTGCTTACAGTAATTTCCGATAATAACAGCGAGGTGCGCATTCAGGCTGTAAAGGGTTTGGCGTCCCTTGATCATAAAAAGGCTGTCCAGCCATTAATAGAATTCATCAGCCATGAAGGATTCAAAAAATTTGAATTCGCTGAGAAGAAGGAATTCTTTGAGGCGCTGGGTAAGCTCGGCTCTAATGAGGTTGTGCCCTTCTTAAAGAATATCTATACAAAAAGACCGTGGTTTAGCCGTTCTGCCTACGAAGAATTAAGGATGTGCGCTGTTTATGGCCTTAGCAAGACAGGAACCAATGATGCCCTGTCTGTTCTTCAAGGCCTCAAGGAAAAACCGGGTTCAAAGATAGAGAGTGTACGGCTTAGGGCAATTACAGAGATAAAAAACTCAATGGGAAGTCCCTCATCACACTCTTAACAAAGAGGATAAACAATGGCTGCTGAAAAAGAGAGACAATCAACCTTTCTACAGATTGAGAATCTTGCGCGCACAGGCAGGAATATCGTAAATCAGCTTTATATAATTTTAAAGACTGCCCAGGTTCACGACCCGAATAATGTTGCCTTTCTTCATACAATGGATAATCTTATAAAGACATTATCTCCCATGTTAAAAAAAGACGGGGATGTAATGCTTTTGCTTAAGGGCGATTATTTTTATTTTGAGGATACAAGGCTGAAGCAGGATATAGAGGGATTTGTCAGCTTTAATTACATAATTACAGAGCTGAAAAAAAGAGAAATCGGTTCAATAATATTTAAAAGCAACTTAGAGCAAAAGGATTTAAAAAAGTTTGTCCATATCTTTTTAAACTTTACAGCCTCAAAGGGCTCAATATTTGAGGCATTTGAGATGCAGATAGACAGCGCAGGCATAACAGGCATAGACATCGCTAAATTAAAACATGAGAAAGAAGAATACAGATTTACAGAAGCTGAAACCACAAAGGATGCTGCAAAGAGGAGCTATTTCAATGCTGTTGCTGTAACTAAAGAAATAATGGATAATGCAAGGCTCAACCAGACAGTAAATGTCAGGAAGGCAAAGAGGGCTGTACAGTCTATCGTAGACCTCATCATGCAGGAGGAGATCTCTGTTCTTGGCCTGACTACAATTAAAAATTACGATGAATATACATACAACCACTGTGTAAATGTATGCGTGCTTTCTATTGCACTTGGGCAGAGGCTCGGCTTTTCAAAGACACATCTGAGCGAACTCGGACTTGCGGCTGTATTTCATGATATCGGAAAGATTACAATCCCTGTTGATATACTGCATAAAACCCTTGAGTTTAACGACGAGGAATGGGCAATGATTAGAAGTCACCCGGTACACGGAGTTACCACACTTTTAAAGATGAAGGGTTTAAATGAACTTGCTGTAAAGTCCATGATTGTTACATTTGAGCACCATCTTAATTTTGATTTATCAGGCTACCCAAAGATAAAAAACAAATGGCCGCTGAATCTCTTTAGCAAGATTGTAAGCTTAGCAGACTGCTATGATGCAATGACCTCTGCAAGGGTGTATAATAAAATCCCTTTTTCGCCTGACAAGGCCCTGAGCCTTATGTGGGACAGGGCAGGCAGATATTATGACCCTCTGGTATTAAAGGTCTTTGTCAATATGTTAGGCATATATCCAATTGGCACATTGGTAATACTTGACACACGGGAGATGGGTCTTGTCTTTCAGTCAAATCCAAATCCGGAGAAACTTGACAGGCCAAAGGTAATATTGATAACTGATGCAAGCGGAACAAACAGAAATGTAAAGCTGATAGCAGACCTTTCAGAAACAGACCCTGCAACAGGCAAATACAAAAGGTCTATTGTAAGGGGAGAGGACCCAAAGAAGTTTAATATTGATATTGCAGAATATTTCTTATAAGCATTTACCGAAAAATAGACATAGAATAATGAAAGCATTGAATTACCTGTCATTGCGAGCACCCGAAGGGTGCGTGGCAATCTCATTGCAAAAGGTGAGATTGCTTCGCTTTGCTCGCAATGACAACTTTCTATGTCTATTTTTCGGATTTACCCTTGTATTGACAAATAAAAAAATATATAATCTTGCTAAATTATAACTAATATGAGAAAAAGTAAATATGATGAAAAGAATCAATTCAAACTCATTAGCAATCATTATAATAATTAAATTGTCATTAATAATCCGGGCATAAATTATGACAGAAGATTATAAGAAAATAATCAATGAGATAGTCAATAAGATTGCGGAAAAGTTCAGTCCCTTGAAGGTTATACTTTTCGGCTCATACGCATACGGCAACCCCACTAAAGACAGCGATATAGACCTCCTTACAATAAAGGAAAGTTCCCTGCCGAGGCATTACAGGACAAGAAGAAGCAAAGGCATCCTATGAAATTGCCTTGAAAATAAAGGAATATGTCTAATTGTGGTTGCCTTGATTTTCAGGTTCAGCTATAATAAAGAAAAGAATAGAAACAGTATAATAACTTGTTAAAATAGTTAAACTAATAAGAGGTATCAGTCATGAAAAAACTGGTTTTTGAAAGTAATTTGTTGCCAGACGGGCATCTGTATTGTCCTGAAGAACTTATTTATAAGAAAGATATTCATTTTAAAGTAATTGTAACTTTTGAGGAAGGTGATTTTGAGGCATCTGAACATGAAATTGAGCTGTCAAATATTAATGATGTTTCTGAAGATTTCCTTTCTGATAAAGAACTGAACTACTATCTTAATCTGGAGCCATATGAGTAAATTTCAACGAGGGCAGATAGTGTTGGTCAATTTTGACCCAAGCTTTGGACATGAATACAAGAAAGTTCGGCCAGCCTTAATTGTTCAAAATGACAGATATATAGAATCCGGCAATTTATTGACAGTTATTCCGATTTCTTCACAAACAACCAGGCAAACAGAACTTGATATTTTGCTGAAGAAAGATTCTCAGAATAGGCTCATGACAGATTCTTTGGTCAAAACAAAACAGATTAGTTCGTTTGACAAGCGAAGACTTATAAAGCTCATCGGAACTGTCAATGAAGAAACAATGGAGAGAGTTAGAGAAAATATCCAGCTTTTCTTGATCTGAGTATTTGAAAGGTAGAGTAAGGGTCAGAAGAGGAAGAAAAGCTGAAAGGTAAACAAACAGCAGCATAGAGAGTCGGTCATATCTTTGAGCCAATCTGATTAAGATGCCGATAATAGTAGATGGTTTTTGAAATTGGGATGTGGAGCCAATTAACACCAATTCTCAAATAGGAGGAAAGCGCTATGAAAAGTATCTATCACAAGTCCTCATCAGCCATTGTAATAATTTCAATCGTGTTGGCTTTTTTGATGGTTGTTACAAGCGGGTGTGCGAAGAAGGAGGAGAAGGAGATTAAGATAGGGGCGATATTGCCGTTGACAGGGGATGCAGCTTTAGCTGGAACCAATACGCGCGAAGGGATAGATTTAGCGGTTGACGAGATAAACAAAGTTGGCTTAAATGGGAAAAAAATTAGAGTAATTTACGAAGATACGCAAGCAGACCCCAAGACAGCGGTTTCTGCAGTGAATAAGTTAATAAATGTTGATCAAGTCCAATATATCATCGATGATAGTATTAGTTCTGTAACGCTTTCAGTTGCGCCAATAGTAGAGAAAAGCAAGGTAGTTTTACTGTCAACTGGTGCGACTGCGCCCAAAATTTCTCAGGCTGGCAATTTTGTTTTCAGGATATGGAATTCTGACGCATTAGAAGGCGAAGAAATCGCAAAATACGCTGTTGACAGTTTGAAAATCAAGAACGTGGGGATTTTATACATTAACAACGATTATGGGATCGGACTGGCTGAAGTTTTTAAATTTCAGATTGATCAAAAAGGGCTGACCTCTGTTCACATTGAGTCTTTTGATCAAGGCGCCCTGGAGCACCGCACGCAGTTAGCTAAAATACTCTCAGCTGATCCGGAGGCAATTTATCTTGTAGGCTATTCAAAAGACTGCATAAGGATTATCCAGCAAGCAAAAGAAATGAAATTTAGAGGGATTTGGCTTGGAACGACTGTTATGCTCGATCCATCGGTAACCAACGTAGTGATGAAGAACAAGTATACACTGTATTACCCAGCCCCTATGATTCCAGACACATCATCACTTGGTGTAAAAGTTTTTAAAGAACGCTTTATGGCAAAGTATCAAAAGGATGCACCTGCTTTAGCAGATGTGGGATATGATGCCGTGATGCTACTTAAGAAGACTATTGAACTGGGAAATGGCCTTAATGGAGAAAATATTAGAGCCGGCTTAATGAGAATTAAAGCTTATGAAGGAGCTTCAGGCCTCATAGAATTTGATAAGAATGGCGATGTTCACAAACCTATCGAAATTAAACAATTAACTTAGCAGGAGGTTTATATGGGTCAGTTTCCTCCAGATAAGCACTTTAGCTTGCCAAAGTCTTTACAATCGAAAAAGCACAAGAAATTCCTCAAGGCAGCATTCAATATTTTTGAAGTAAAACGGCTGCTTCAAGGAACTGGGAGAATAATAAATCCTTCGGACAAAAAGCATGGAATTGTTAGTAGATGATCTCCTAAATGAGCATTTAGTTTACGAAAAGGAAGTTATCCATTTAATTACTATCTTATATGGAATTCTTGCGCCTGAAAAATCAATCGAACACCATCTAAAGATAGCCAAATCACTGGAGTTAATGAAATCATCAACTCTTATCATGGATGACTTCTTAGACAAATCTTCTTTGCGCAATGGGATGCCATCATTATTTTCAAAGTTTGGAGGGGAAGAAGCTGCTTTGATTGCTGAAATTCTTAAATCTACAGCATCCATAGCTTTTTCCACTGAGCTTATAAGGCTAAAAAATCTCAAAAAAGCTGAGATTGTGAGATGTCTTTTATTATTTGAAGATACATATCGTACGGTATGTATGGGACAATTGGATGATTTAAGAGCTGTAAAAAGATTCCGTAATGGTGACGACGTCACAGAAAATGATTATTATGAAATGATAAAAAAAACAACAGCCGTGTTTATTCAATTACCCCTTTTGCTTGGAGCCGTAGTAAATCATTTCAATAGAAAATTAGAAAATAGTCTACGTAGATATGGCATGTATATCGGATTAGCATACCAAATAAAAGACGACATGATTGACTTGATAGGTGACCCATCATCAACCGGTAAACCCTTAGGTGGAGATATAATAGAAAGAAAAGTCAGGCTTCCAATTATACACGCATTACTATGTGGCAGCTCAGAACAGATTTCCAAAATTAGATACGTCTATGAAAAGAAACATGTAACACGAAAAGATCTTGCCATGATTATAGAGCTTCTGACTAAAATTGGCTCACTCAACCACTGCGATAAGAAAGTACGACATTACTGTTTAAGGGCCTTAAGTAGCATAAAATCTCTACCTGTTAATTTAAGGCGACCGCTAGAGGATGTGGCTGCATTATTAATCCCAACTTAGGAGATATCTTGGAAAATAAGGTGCCAGAGATTTCTTTTCAATTTCTTGCGATTGCAATGGCATTGGCAGCTTTTCTGCCAGCTTTGGTTTATTCTTATGTCAAGGAGCTTGTTGACGAACTTGAGCAAACATTTACGGAATTTAAGAAGCCAAATAGTAAAAAAAAGAAGAAATTTGATAGTATAAAAGAAAATATCACTAGATTTGTGTTCGCAATAGATATGATACTTACACAAAGTATGATATTAGTCGCTTTCTCTGGATTAATCGGTATTATTATATATCTTTCTTCTTTCATGATAGAATACTGGCTTGCATTTGGTATAGCATTAATAGTAATAATGTTTATTTATATCGGCTCCTTAATCTGGTCTTGGCGTAAAATCAATTTGTATCAGGCTACATTTAATCTACACTGGAAGGGGAAGTATATAAAAGACCTGAATGGTAAGTCGAAATGGCTTTTCGGCTGGAAGTTTTATAGAACTTTATGGGTCATCTTGACTGGTTTACTTAGCACCATTATTCTTATATGTGCAATGTACTATACTTATATACAGCAAAATAATTCCTTTTTATGCGCAGAACAGATCAAAGATTTGTATTTTAAGAAAGGATATGTGCCATTGAATATCATTCTTTCTGTTCTAACCCTGTCATTAATCATGGCTGCAATTTCATGGCTTATTCCTTTGATACATTATACGCCTTTAATGGGCAGGTTGGATTTTATTTTAGATGAAATCCAGACTTATTTAAAGAAAAAGTAGGAGAAAAATAATTCTAATTAGCATCCTCATAAATGGGCTAGTATCTGGGGGTATTTACTCCATAATAGCGCTCAGTTTTGCAGTTATCTACAAAACCGTCCGTTTCTTCCACTTTGCCCACGGTGTGGTCTACACAGCAGGGGCTTATTTTGCATACAGCCTTTCAATATCATTAGGCATAAATCCAATCCTGTCTTTTTTTTTGGCCTCAATCTTTTCAGCCATCCTCGGCATAGCCATTGATAGAATAGTCTATCTGCCTCTGAGGAAAAGCAACTCTCCAGGCCTTGTCTTTCTCATAGCCTCTTTCGGCATATTCATATTCATACAAAACCTTCTGCAGCTTTTATATGGAGCACAGATACTTACATTAAGGACAGGGCCTGTTGTTGAAGGCTATCAGATATTTTCAGCAGTCATAACCCCGATTCAGATACTTATCCTCTCGGTCTCTTTAATACTTTTGGTAGTCCTCTGGATTATTGTTGATAAGGCAAAGATGGGAAAGGCAATAAGGGCAGTGGCAGACGACCCGGTTGGAGCAAGCATATCCGGAATCTATCCCGAAAATGTTATCCTTTATTCATTCGGCATAGGCTCTGCCATTGCAGGAATGGCAGGCATTTTAATATCCCTTGAGACTAACATTGAGCCTACAATGGGTATGAACGCTATCCTTAAAGGCATCATCGCCTCGATCATCGGTGGAATAGGAAGCATACCGGGCGCTTTATTAGGAGGGTTTTTCCTTGGCATTATTGAAAATCTTGGGATATGGAAGATACAGGCAGGTTGGAAGGATACAATAGCGTTTGCTGTGTTAATAATATTTCTCCTTCTCAGGCCGGAAGGTATCTTGGGGAAAAAGAACAATAGGGAAAGATTGTAATGGAATACTTCTTACACATATTAATTATCTCTGGCATCTATATCATTTTAACCCTTAGTCTCAATCTTATCGTTGGATTTACTGGCCTTCCGGCGCTCGGACATATAGGCTTTGTATGTGTTGGCGCTTATACATCAAGCCTCCTTGCTTTGAATTATGGGATATCGCCCTGGATAGGTTTACTTATAGGAGCCTGCCTTGCTTCATTGCTTGGTCTTATTATCGGATTCCCCTCCATAAGGCTTAAAGGGGATTATCTCGCACTTGCTACCTTTGGCTTTGGGGTTATTGTATATTCTGTATCAAAAAACTGGGTTGATTTAACAAGGGGCCCGATGGGCTTGCCCGGGATACCAAAATTTTCTTTAATTGGTTTTGAGCTTCAGCCTGTTTGGGCATATTTAATATTAGTTGCTGTTTTTGTTTTTATAACAGCCTTTGTAATCAACAGGATTGCGTGCTCTCCTTTTGGTAGGGTTCTTATGAGCATCAGGGAAGATGAAATAGCAAGCCTTTCCATAGGGAAGAACATCAACAGATATAAACTAACTGTCTTTGTTATTGGAGCATTTTTTGCTGGAATCGCTGGAAGTCTTTATGCGCATTATATAACCTTTATTGACCCTTCAAGCTTTACGATGATGGAATCAATAGCAGTTTTACTCATGGTCGTCTTTGGCGGAATGGGAAGCATTAAAGGTTCTTTTATAGGGGCGTTGATACTTGTAATATTCCCTGAGATGCTGAGGTTTTTGGGTATGCCGAGTTCTGTGGCTGCACCTCTCAGACAGATGATATACGGGCTTCTTTTGATTGTATTAATGCTTAAAAGGCCGCAGGGGATAATCGGGCAATACAGGTTTAAATAGATGGAAATGCTTCAAATACAGAATTTATCTAAAAGCTTTGATGGAGTGAAGGCTGTTGACGACCTTTGCTTTGACTTGCAGAAAGGAACTATTACGGCTCTTATCGGTCCTAACGGTTCCGGTAAAACAGTATCGTTTAACCTCATTACAGGTTTTTATAGGCCATCTTCGGGCAAAGTTTATTTTAAAGGAAAAAATATAACCTATCTTGCTCCTCATAAGATCTTCAACCTCGGCATCGGGAGAACATTTCAGAATATTAGATTATTCCCTCAGATGACAGCGATTGATAATGTTTTGCTTGGTCTTAAATATGACAAAGGCGAAACCCTGACCGCTGCTCTATTCAGAACATCAACCATGATTAAAGAGGAAAAAGAAAATAAGGAAAAGGCAATGGAATTATTAAAGACCGTTGGTATAGAGGATAAACGGGATGAACGCGCGGAAAATCTTT
>JAHFEP010000096.1:2953-10126 GCA_023248415.1 Nitrospirota bacterium | reverse complement strand
TTTGGCGACGGCTCACAGACGAGGAGCTTCTGCTATGCCTCTGACCTTGTTGACGGCATTTACAGACTTCTTATGTCAGATGTTACAACACCTGTTAATCTTGGCAATCCACACGAGATGACCCTTACCACAATGGCTGAGAAGGTTATAGAGATGACTGGAAGCAAAAGCAAGGTTGTGTTTAAACCCCTGCCAGAGGACGACCCAAAGGTCCGTCAGCCTGATATTACAAAGGCAAAGTCACTTTTAAAATGGGAGCCGAAGGTTTCTCTGGAGGATGGGTTATCCGAGACAATAAGATATTTTGAGAAAAAACTTGAGAAAAAACATAAATAAGGCAGCATTGCTTGATTTTTGGAGCTAAAAATGTTAAAATGACCACTATGACCACTTAGAGGAGATTAATATGCTAAAAAAGGGTGTTAAGGAAGTAAGGGATAATTTTACGCAATATCTAAAAAGGATAAAGAAAGGCGATGAGATTATAGTCACTGAGCGAGGAAGGCCTGTGGCTATTCTCAGACCAGTCCCTTCAGGGACTGGTCTGCAAGAACGATTGGAATTGGCTGCTATGAAAGGGCTTATCCGCCTTCCACTAAAGGCTGGAAATATTCCAACACACAAAAAGATTAAATTGAAGGGCAAATCTTTGACAGACTTGATTCTAAAAGAACGGGAGACAGGGTGGTAAAGATTGCCTATGTGGACTCCAGTGTTTTAGTAAAGCACTATTTGGAGAGTGAAATAGATTCATTTCAAGCATCAAGGCATATAACATCGTACAAGGTTTATGCCTCTGTTATTATTCAAGTTGAGGTGCTCTCTGCCCTGGCCAGAAAATTCCAGCTTAAAGAAATCTTAAAGGAGGAAGTAAAGGAAATAAAAGATATCTTTATCTTAGACTGCCAGAGAATAGGTTTTATAGAGGTAAGCGATGATGTTATCAAAGAGGCTCAAAGATTAGTCTTTAGCTACTCCATTAAGACCTTAGATGCCTTGCACCTATCCTCTGCAATCCTTCTTAGGAGGATAATAGAGGCATCATTTCCTCTTATTACTGCAGATAAAAAAATGATTGTTGTTGCAGAGAGCGAGGGATTTGAGGTAATCGGGGTGGGAATCCAATGAAGGGAGGAACAGAGTGAAGATACTTGTTACAGGCGGCGCAGGTTTTATTGGTTCGCATATTGTTGACAGATTCATTGAAGAGGGACATGAGGTTGTTATTGTTGATAACCTTATTACAGGAAAAAAGAAGAATATAAATAAAGAGGCAAGATTCTACAAGGCTGATATATGTTCATCAAAACTTGAGAAGATATTTAGAAAAGAAAAGCCTGAACTGGTCAGCCATCATGCAGCACAGATAGATGTAAGGAAGTCTGTATCAGACCCTGTTTATGATGCAGAGGTTAATATACTCGGCATGCTCAATCTCCTGCAATGCTGTATTAAACATTCTGTAAGAAAGGTTATATTCGCCTCATCAGGCGGTGCAATCTATGGCGAGCAGGAGGTCTTTCCAGCAACTGAAAATCATTCGCTAAAGCCAGTAAGTCCTTACGGCATTGGAAAGCTTACTGGTGAAAATTACCTCTATTATTACAAGATAAATTACGGCCTGGATTATGTAAACTTAAGATATGCAAATGTATACGGTCCTCGGCAGGATCCCTTTGGAGAGGCAGGCGTAGTGGCAATCTTTACAAACAAGATGCTAAAGGGAGAGCAGCCAATTATAAACGGGAACGGCAATCAGACAAGGGATTATGTATTTGTTGAGGATGTTGTGGAGGCAAATATGGCTGTTATACAGAAGGGTGTTTCTGATGCCTATAATGTCGGCACAGGCAAAGAGACATCAGTTAATGAGCTGTTCAGGCATCTTGCAGAGATAACAGGGGCAGATATTAAAGAGGTTCACGGCCCTGAGAAAAAGGGTGAGCAATTGCGAAGTGTCCTTGATTATGGTAAAATTAGCAAAGAATGTGAATGGGAGCCGAGGGTTTCCCTGCCAGAAGGGCTTAAAAAGACAGTGGAGTATTTTAAAAATCAAATGGCGAAGGGCTAAAGGCAATAAAGAGGCTAAAGGCTAAAGGCAAATGGCAAAGGGCAAAAGGTTAGAACTAATATAGATACCAAAGCCTTTCCTTTAGTCTTTAGCCTTTAGCCATTTGCCTTTAGCCTTTTATTTAGAGGTTTTATTTATGGCCGTAACTTTACAAAAAAAGAAGATGCTCGGTGAGATGCTGATTGCAGAGGCAATTATTACTCGTGGTCAGCTTGAAAGGGCGCTTGCCGAGCAGAAGATACACGGGGGCAGATTAGGTGTAATACTCCGCAATCTTGGCTATGTTACGGAAGAGTCCATTATAAAGGTTCTCGGCAAACAGATGGGGATTCCCCATATGTCGCTTGATAATGTGATTGCTGAGCCGGATATTGTAAAGATGATACCTGAGACAGTGGCAAGACGCTATCAGGCAATCCCTTTATACAAAAAAGATAATATTATTACTGTTGCAATGGTAGACCCTTTAAATGTTTTTGCCATTGATGATATAAGGCGCATTACAGGCAGTGATATCCAGACAGTTGTAAGCACTGAAAAGGATATACTAAGGGCAATAGACCGTTTCTATTCTGTTAGCTCTTCAATGCAGGAGGCTATAAAGGATTTTGCTTCTCAGGCTGCGATAGAAGAAGGGATTGAGGAGAGGCCAATAGCAGCAGAGGCAAAGGCTGCTGACGAGACACCTGTAATAAAGCTTG
The DNA here is from genome assembly GCA_023248415.1 of Nitrospirota bacterium. Lineage (GTDB taxonomy): Bacteria > Nitrospirota > CAKKRA01 > 9FT-COMBO-42-15 > 9FT-COMBO-42-15 > 9FT-COMBO-42-15. Next base: position 7,354 of record JAHFEP010000096.1, on the reverse strand, counting down.
TAAATATGATGATCACACAGGCAGTACGCGACGGTGCAAGCGATATCCATGTTGAGCCGGATGAAAAGGCAACAAGGATTAGATACAGGGTTGACGGTATCCTGTATGAGGTTATGACCCCTCCAAAACATCTTCAGGCAGGGATCAGTTCAAGGATAAAGATATTGGCAAATTTAGATATCTCTGAAAAGAGGGCGCCTCAAGATGGAAGATTCAATATGAATGTAGGTGAAAAAAGCATGGATTTAAGGGTTTCAACCCTGCCGACTATCTTTGGCGAGAAGGTTGTAATGAGGCTGCTTAATAAAGGGGCTATCCTGCCGGGTTTGGAAGACTTAGGGCTTTCCGCAGCCGGCTTGAATAAATTTAAGAGGATGATTACTAAACCTTTTGGTTTTATCCTTGTCAGCGGCCCCACAGGAAGCGGTAAGACAACCACCCTTTATTCAGCGCTGAATACAATAAATTCAATGGAGAAAAATATAATAACAATAGAAGACCCTGTAGAGTATCAGCTTAATATTATAAATCAGGTACAGGTAAATCCAAAGGCAGGTGTAACATTCGCTACAGGCCTGCGGTCTATATTACGGCAGGACCCTGATATAATAATGGTCGGCGAAATAAGGGACAAGGAGACAGCAGTTATTGCAATTCAGGCAGCATTAACAGGCCATCTTGTATTCTCTACCTTACACACAAATGATGCCCCTGGCGCAATAGCAAGGCTTGTTGATATGGGAATAGAGCCTTTTCTTATTGCTTCATCCCTCATGATAGTTGTAGGGCAGCGCCTTGTCAGAAAGGTCTGCCAGAAATGCAAGAGGGTATATAAACCAACAGCAGAGCTTCTTAAGGAGTTAGAGCTTCCAGAGACCAATGATATTACATTTGTAGAAGGGGCTGGCTGCAGTGATTGCAGGGGCACAGGCTATTCAGGAAGGATAGCCCTCTATGAAATTTTGGTGATAGACGAGGCTATAAGAAATCTGATAATTGCAAAGGCATCTACTACAACAATCCGCGCTGCTGCCTTTAAAACAGGCTTTACAGGTTTAAGAGAAGAGGGTTTAGACAAGGCAATAAAAGGCATTACCACCCTTGAAGAGGTTTTAAGGGTTACTCAGGAGATTATTGAGTAGGGAAAGATCAAATGTCTAATATCTAAATCCTAATTTCAAATAAAATGTCAAATGACAAAAAACAAAATATGACTTAGAAGATAGAACAGCAAAGTTTGGCGAAGATATCAGCGAGAATTCTTTGGCAAGAATCAAATGAATTAAATCTTATTTTTTCTTCAATAGTTAATAAATCCCGGCAAAAAAGCGTAAATTAGAAATTTAGTCATTGGATATTTTATTAGAAATTAGACATTAGGATTTAGAAATTGTAGCAAAACCCGCCACTTTTCCCATCTTTTTATCCGTTTCCCCCTTATTTTCCGCTAACTTTGACATATCTTCTGCCCTTTGATATACTTTAAGTCATGCCGTCTTTTCACTATAAGGCAAGGGATAAATTTGGCGCGCTTATTGAAGGCGCTGTTGAAACAGCAAGCAGAGAGGCCGTTGCTGCGCAATTAGACGGCCTTGGGTATATCCCTGTTGCCATTACAGAAGAGAGCAAGGGTCTCTTTTCTGCGGACTTTTTCAGCCAGTTTCAGAGAATTACAGCACAAGACATGATTATCTTTAGCAGACAGCTTGCTACATTAATAAGCGCAGGCCTGCCATTTATTACCAGTTTTGACACCTTAATTGAGCAGACAGAAAATCCCAGATTTAAAAATGTTATAGCAAAGGTAAAACAGGATGTTGAGGGCGGCAGCACCATTGCCGATGCCCTTGCCAAGCATCCAAAGGTATTTAGCGATTTGTATGTGAATATGATAAGGGCAGGCGAGGCTGGCGGTGTCTTGGATGAGATACTGGAGCGGCTTGCGTCTCTTGCAGAGCACGAGGCAGAGACCCGCGCAAGGGTAAAGGCAGCGACAAGGTATCCGATTATTGTTGTGGTAGTAATATGTATTGCATTTGTTGTTCTTATAACCTTTGTTGTGCCCAAGTTTGTAGAGATATATGCCGGTTTTAAAGGCACGCTTCCCCTTCCAACCCGTATATTAATAGGGCTGAATAAATTTATCAAAAGCTACTGGTACCTGATTATCGGCGCTATTACCGGGATAGCATTTGGCATCCGCTGGTATATAAACACAGAGACTGGAAGGCTTCAGTTGGATAATATAAAGATAAGGATGCCGATATTCGGCCAGATATTCTTAAAGATAGCAATGTCAAGGTTTACAAGGCTCTTTGCCTCGCTTGAGAGAAGCGGCCTTCCAATCCTGCAGATACTTGATATACTTTCTTCAACAATAGGCAATAAAATAATATCAAGAATTATTAATAATGTAAGCGACAGCGCAAGGTCTGGCAAGGGGCTTGTTCATCCAATGCGCGTGAGCAAGGTTTTTCCGCCGATAGTTACCCGCATGATTGCAGTTGGCGAAGAGACAGGAAGGATGGATGAGATGCTGATAAAAATCTCAGATTATTATGATACAGAAGTAGAATATGCAATCAAAAACCTTTCTACATTAATAGAGCCGATACTTATTGTGGTTATTGGAGGCATGGTTCTCTTTATTGCTCTTGGTGTATTCCTGCCCATGTGGGATATGATTTCATTGATTAAAAAATAGCGCTGTAGGGAGGGGAAATGTAGGGCAAGGCTTTAGCCTTGCATTAAGCAACCCTAAAGGGTTGCCCTACAAAAGTTTCCTCTCCCCTCGGTGGCACAGGCTTCCAGCCTGTGGCGACAGGCAAGATGCCTGTCCCACCAGAGAGGGAAGGGTGAGGGGTATATAACATTAATTATTTCGTTTACATTAGCAAATTGTTGAAAAACTCAACAATCTCTGATTACACAGATTTTTTAAGGAGTTTTAATCTGTGTAATCTAATCTTTTATCTGTGTAATCAAGGCTGTTGATGACTTTTTCAACAGCCTGTTAGTTACATCAAATGACCATGGTTTCTAATCAAAAAGGCCTCGGCGCAATAGATACAGTAGTAGTTGTCCTGATTATGTCTGTATTTGTGTTTGTGTTTATCCCAAGATACTATCGGTTAGCCCGCGAGGCGCAGGAGCTCCAGCTTAAAGCAGAATTAAATAATATCAGGATGTCGCTTGATTTGTATAAACTGCATAACAGCGAATATCCAAAAGACCTGCGTGAATTAATAACAAAGAAATATCTGGCGCCGTATAAAGAAGGCACAATATTTAAAGAAGAATACCTGAATGCCCACAGCCTTGATGATGAGGGGTATCCATTAGACCCTTTTAATAATAGATTCAAATATAACTCAAAAACTGGAAAGGTATCGTCTTCTACCAGAGGATACGAGGACTGGTAAATGTAGGGCGAGGCTTTAGCCTTGCTAAAAGAAGCAACCCTGAAGGGTTGCCCTACAAAATATATTGATGACAACTAATGGTTATGCTAAGGTTTATTAAAGAGAGGCTTCTATCTTTATCAAAAAAGAGGATAGAACTCAGCCTGATGATCTTTATACCTGTATTCCTATCGCTTTTTGCATTAGGTCCTAGCTATATTGTTCAGGACATAATATTTACTAAACTTGGCAGAGTTGTAATAACAAGCGATGAGATGGCAGGTATTAAGGGGTATGTAAATGCAGCCTTATGGTTAAGCACACTAACCGCAATTATTATCGGACTTATCCTTGCTTACTCCATTCTTTTGCCGATAAAAAGGCTCTTAAAGTCTTTAGCCGTCAGCCGTCAACTGTCATCTGTCAGTGATATTGCGCCGGACAGCATCCTCGGAAGGGATTTTACCATGATGGTTTCATCCCTGAATAAGTATATTGATATATTAGAGAATATGTCAGGAGGGGTGATTACTGTAAACAGCAGCGGGATTGTAACAACTGTAAACCCATCTGCTGAGGTGATACTCGGCTGCAAATCTGACGAACTTATAGGAAGGGAGATAGAAGATATATTTGCAAATTACATTAATAGCAGCAGCCTTAAAAAGATTATCCATGACTCTTTAAATAAGCAGAATGTCTGCTCCTCTGAAGAGATAAATGTAGTTACAAGTGACAAGAGGAGCATCACATTAGGAACAACCACATCACTTCTTAAAGCTCAAGACGGGAGCACAACAGGTGTTGTTGTCAGCTTTAAGGACCTTACAAGGCTCAAGGAGGTTCATAATCAATTACAGAGGGCGGATAGATTGGCAAGCCTTGGCGGAATAGCAGCAGGGGTTGCCCATGAAATCAGAAATCCACTCGGTTCAATTAAAGGCCTTGCCCAGCTTTTGTCAGAGGAGCTAAATAATGTAGGGCAAGGCTTCAGCCTTGC
>JAHFEP010000096.1:0-2853 GCA_023248415.1 Nitrospirota bacterium | reverse complement strand
AAGGACGACTCAATCTTTATTGATTTAAGCAACAGCAATTCCTATATCAGGACAGAAGATATTGAGCATGTTTTTGACCCTTTTTATACAACAAAGGAAAAAGGGACAGGCCTTGGCCTTGCAATAACCCATCAGATTATTACCTCAAATGGAGGGACTATTTCTGCTGTTAGCGATGATAAGGGGACGCATTTTTATATTAATCTGCCAATACATGATAGGCAGGACATTCCTGTCCTGCCATAGCTGGCTGGGTTATTCTCCTTTTTCCCCCTTTACTAAAGGGGGATACAGGGGGATTATAGGATGGGACAGGCTCGTGTGCTTGGCTATGTAATCTCCCCTAACCCCTCTTTAGAAAAGAGGAGAATTTTAATATGGGACGAGCCAGACTACCATAGATGGTTCGACAGGCTCACCATGAACGGAACAATTAACCATCCGTTCACCCTGAGGCTCTCGAAGGGTGAACTGTGGGTAAGTCAACAGGCTATAAGGAATATAACGAAATGAATCAAATAATCAAAATACTAATTGCCGATGATGAAGAGTCCATGAGATTTTTTTTATCAGAAATGCTCAAGAAGGAGGGCTATCTTTTTGAGACTGCTGTTGACGGTATGGATGCCCTTAATAAGATTAAAGACGGCAGCTTTGATATTGCAATCCTTGACCTTAAGATGCCAAAGCTAAGCGGCATGGAGCTGCTTTCAGAGATAAAAAAGGTGTCTCCAGAAACAGTTGTAATCATAATAACAGCACATGGCTCTCGAAGCACTGCTATTGAGGCAATTGAAAAGGGTGCGTATGACTATTTTACAAAGCCCTTTGATGTAAATGAGATGAGGGTTGTAATAAAAAGGGCAGTGGAAAAGATTAGTTTGCAAAGGGAGATTAAAGACCTTAAAGACTCGCTTTCAGAAAGCTCTGGATTTGGCAATATTATTGGAGACAGTCTGCCAATGCAGAAGGTGTATGACCTTGTAAGAAAGATTGCCGATACGGACATTACAGTATTGATTACAGGGGAGAGCGGAACAGGAAAGGAGCTTATTGCCCAGACAATGCATTATATGAGTAATAGAAAGGATAAACCCTTTGTAAAGGTAAACTGCGCAGCAATACCTGAGACACTTTTGGAGGAAGAACTATTCGGCCATGAAAAGGGCGCATTTACAGGCGCGCACCAGCAAAAGCCCGGAAAATTTGAGCTCGCAAGCAATGGCGCCATGTTTTTAGATGAGATAGGAGACATGACCCTCTCTACTCAGACAAAAATACTCCGTGTTATTCAGGAGAGGGAGTTTGAAAGGCTCGGCGGCATAAAGCCGATAAAGGTAGATGTAAGGCTTATTGCTGCAACAAACATGGACTTAATGAAGGCAATATCCGAAGGCAGGTTCAGGGAGGAGCTTTATTACCGCCTAAATGTTATGCCGATTCATCTTCCGCCATTGCGGGAAAGGCAGGGAGATATTCCATTATTGATTGAGCATTTTATAAAAAAGTATAACAAGCGCTTTAATAAGAACATAAAGGGAATAATGCCCGAAGCCAATGATATACTCCTGAAATATGATTGGCCCGGCAATATAAGGGAGTTGGAGAACATCATTCAGAGAGGCATTGTGCTTGCAAAGGATAAGATAGATGTGGAAATAATAAGAAGCAGTTTGCCCAGATTAAATCCCCCTTTACCCCCTGCAGATACAGCCTTGCCGATGTTAAAGAAGGTAGAGAAGAACAGAGAAGAAATAGAAAAGGAGATGATACTTGAGGCATTAAACAAGGAAAAATGGAGGCGGGAGGAGGCAGCAAAGAGGCTGAAGATAAGCAGAAAGAGCCTCCATAATAAGATGAAGAAATACGGGCTGGTTTAAAGACATAGATTCCTGCCAGAAACACGCAGGAATGACAAACTTACAATAATGTCATTCCCGCAGTGCTTTTGAGCGGGAATCCAGATTGCCCCTGCGAAGGCAGGGGAAATGGGTAAGATGGGTTACATTTTGGGTAAAAGTATACACAAGAGATATGGTTTCGGGTTAAATGTTAAATATAGGGGCGAGGATACCTCGCCCCTCCTTGACAGATAAAAAAAGCTTGATATACTTAAATAACATATTGAAAATCATTAAAAAAAAGTAGTAGGGCAAGGCTTTAGCCTTGCAAAGGAAGCAACCCTAAAGGGTTGCCCTACAAGCGGATAGCAATTGGTATAAATATTGCATAATTTTAAAACAGGAGGTCAAAAAGTATGCTAAAGAAAAATGAAAAAGGTTTTACATTAATTGAATTGGTTATAGTTATTGTGGTATTGGGGATTTTAGCAGCCTTTGCTGTTTCCAGATACACTAATATGGCACAGAGTGCGCGAATAGCTGCTGTAAATGGTCTTGCAGGCGGCCTTCGCGGCGCTGTTGCAGTGGTTCAAGGGCAATACTTAATTACTGGAAATATAGGGGCAACTGGAACTCCTGTAACAATGCTGGATGGAACAACGGTTGCGGTAAGCATAGGAGCAGCAGGAGGCATTCCAACAGGCGCTGCTGCAGGAATCGGTGCTGCTATACGAGATTATAGTGGATTTACACCAACTTGGGGTGCCCCAACTTTATTCTGGCCTACAAATGGCGGTAGCGCAACCTGTCAGGCATCTTATGCCCCAGCAACCGGCATTGTAACAGTAACAACGACAGGTTGTTAATTGATATTAAAAAAATATTTTTAAGGGAGGTGAAAGAAATATGTTAAAAAATGAAAAAGGTTTTACATTAATTGAATTAATTATGATAATTGTTATTCTGGGTATTCTGGCAGCAGTGGCAATACCGAGGTATATAAATCTTCAAA
>JAHFEP010000254.1 GCA_023248415.1 Nitrospirota bacterium | reverse complement strand
TAGATTACCTTACCATCTCCTTCATCTCCCTGACAGCCCTCTCCATCCCAACAAGGACTCCCCTTGATACAATGCTGTGGCCTATATTAAATTCCTCTATCTCTCTCAACTGTGCAAGCCTTTTTACATTCTGATAATTCAGGCCGTGGCCGGCATTTATCCCAATGCCGAGTTTCTGTGCAATCTTGCAGGTATTCACAATCTTTTCAAACTCTGCATCCTGGTCGCTCTGGAGCTTTGCATTTGCATATCTGCCTGTATGTATCTCAATGAAATCTGTATTGATTTTATGCGCTGCCTTTATCTGCTCCATGTCAGGGTCAATAAATAGGCTCACCTTTATACCGCCGTCATGGAGAAGGAGGATAATCGCCTTTAAGTGGTCTTTATTCAATGCAACCTCAAGCCCTCCCTCTGTTGTAAGCTCCTGCCTCTTCTCAGGCACAATAGTCGCCACATCAGGTTTTATGTCAAGCGCAATCTTTACCATATCTTGAGTTGCAGCCATCTCTAAGTTGAGCTTTGTCTTTATAATATCTCTTAATAAACGTAAATCACGCTCCTGAATATGCCTTCTGTCCTCTCTCAGGTGGACAATTATTCCGTCTGCGCCTGCGAGCTCTGCCAATACAGCAGCAAAGACAGGGTCAGGTTCAATACCCTTTCTTGCCTCTCTTAAAGTTGCGATATGGTCAATATTAACAGCAAGCATTGCCAATTTTTCTTCCTCCTGTAGTCTTTAATTAGACAGATTGTCCCTTTGTTTTTGCCTTTTTGCCTTTCTCTGCTTATAGTCCATAATATGCCATATCCTGAATAACCTTTCTATCTTGTCTCTATACGCCATAACAAGAAAGATTACTATAATTGCAATCCCTGCAAGTATAAATAGTTTTCCGTACTGGCTGTGCAGTATAAGATTGCCGCTAACGGTTAAAAGGATGGTGCCAAAAAGCCTTCCTGTGCCGCCGATTACAAGAAACTCGGCTGTTGTAAGATGTCCGAGACCAAGTATATAGCATAAATAGTCCTTGGGAAAACCGGGTATTAGAAAAAGCAGAAAGACAAGAAACGCCCCTTTGTGGTGCAGGAGGTAATCAAACCGCCTCATGATATTTTTAGCCACAAACTTATCTACAAATGGCCTTCCGAATATTCTTGATAATGAAAAGGCTATGTATGAGCCTATGGTCAGGCCAATGGTAGAAAGTATTACCCCGATTACAGGGCCGTAGAGAAAACCGCCTAATAGCCCTGTCAATTCCCCTGGAATAGGCGCAGCAACTACCTGTGCAGCCTGAAGGAGCACGAAACCTACAAATGACAACGGCCCAAGAGAATCTAAAAATGATAGCAACCGCTTTTTATCAAGGAAAAAATGGATTAAACCTGTTTTATAGAATATAAATGTAAGCCCGCCGATTACAAGAAGGAATACTATAAATCTGAACCATACCTTATTTATTGGCTTTCCTTCTTTTGCGCTATTTTTTTTATTCACTTTAGATCGGCAGCCAAAACCGCCTTCCTCCTATATTCAGAGGAAAGTATACCATTTTTCTTTTTGGAAATCTACTATTTGTATGTAAGAAAGGATTCGGAGAGAAAACTATTTTATTGCAGTCTTATGCCTGTTTTTATTTCTTTATGCCCCTCTCCATATCTGAGCATCAGATAACCTGAATCATTAACAGAAAATGTAATATTAATCTCATCCTTTAGGGACTCTTCAAAAGACAGGGTTATTATGCTGAAACCTTTTAATGCCGTCTCCTTCGCTGGTTTAATTACCTGTTTTATAATTTCTGTTTCTCCCTCCTTTTCCCACCTTCGGACAATATGGCTTTCCGGCACTTCAAATAGTTCAATATAGACATCCCTCTGCTCGCCCAATGTCCTTGCAGGGGTTACCTTAAAGGTCTTTTCAAAGGGAAAGGATTCTCCCTTTTCAAAGATAATCTCATGGGCATAAGGGTTGTCCTTATCATTTGTTGTATAACGAATGGCATAGGCAAGTCCAAGGTGCCTGTCAATTATATTTCTTGTGCCGTATAATGCTGCGCCCATTGCTACTGCTGAGAATGGGCTGTGATTATATATTGCATTCTTCTTTTGCAGGTCAGGAAAGATGGATTCAATCTTTTCCTTAAAGGATGGTATCAGAGAAGATCCCCCTGTCAATAGAAGCGCCTCAATCTTTTCTTTTGTTACGCCAATCTTCTTTGCCCTGTGCAGGACATACAGCACAGCACGGTCTACTGTTTTATAAAAATCATGCTTAGCCAATATCTCCTCAAAATCATCCCTGCTGACCCTGCAGACCTCGGCGTCATTCCATTGGAATGGAACCTCACTGCTGTTTGATAGAGCTATCTTTATCTCCTCAGCCTTGTTGATTAACTCCATTGAGGGCATTTCATTATCCATTCCCAATTTTCTGGATAGATATTCTGCAAGCCAGATATCAATATCACGGCCGCCCAGCATCTTTGACCTGTCAGGCTTTGCTATCACATGGACATCATTTAAATTAAGCCTGAGCATCATCACATCAAGTGTGTTGCCGCCAAAATCAATCACCAGAACAACCTTATCCTTTTCTTCAGCTACCTGATAGCCAATGGCTGCTGCAAGAGGCTCTTCAAGAAATTCTATTTCTACACCTCTCAGTGTCCTTTCCATGATATCTTTTAGACTCCTCTTGTAATCAGGAAAGCCAACTGGAACTGTAACATAAATTATGTCTGCCGTAATATTTGAAAACATTGAAAACCATCCGGGGTTTTCAATCTCTTTTTTCAGATGCTGATAGAGGATGTTAAGATACCTCTCCATATATCCCCTGCCTTCTGTTCTTCCTTCTAAGAGCATCCTTTTGAAATCAGATACAGGGCTGCAATCAATCACTTCGGTCCCAATGGTATTTGCCTTATTATCAATGAGAGTCGGAATAATAGGGACATCTCCGTACTGCCTTGAGACAGCTTCCAATGAAATAAATTCCGGCTGGCTGTCCCGGCGCCTCTTCATAATTACAGTATTGGTTGCGCCAATATCTATTGACAGGCACTCCTTTACTGCTGATGCCTGTTTTTTTACAGGATAATGCGCGTCAGAGATATGGAAAACCTCTTTTACAAATACAGGCCTCTCAATCTCTTTTCCATGATAGGTATTCTGAAGTCCTTCAAGCCGGTCAACTATTTTTTTGCTGGCAAGCCTCAGTTCCTTTGGCTGAACCCATACATGGGTATAAGGCTTCAGAATCTCAATAAATCGTATATCATTTAATAGTAAACCAAATCGCCCAAGCTCCTTTGCAAGCATAAAGGCATATCTTGTCTTAGTATATTTTTCCTTCTTGGAGTCATTAATCCCCTTTTCCTCTGCAACGAGTATATAGTCAATAATCTCAGTTGCATTGATGCCTTTAAACATCATCCTCATTGAAAAGAGGCTGAGAATATCCTTCAATATCTGCTGAAGAAGGGGGAAAAACTCCGAGGCTATCGGAATATCCTTCAGAATATCAATGAGCGTATATGTTTTAATAAGAGGATCAATTATATCAGTTGCAGCCTTAAATGACTTCTCCAACAGCTTAAGGAGCAATGCCTGAAACTCGGGCGTTTTTGGAAGTTCGTTTGCTATATAAATAAGCGCATATTTTTTATAGGACGGCTCTAACATAACATCTGTTGCAGCAATTGCCGTTTCTATTGCATCTTTATA
>JAHFEP010000253.1 GCA_023248415.1 Nitrospirota bacterium | reverse complement strand
CATTCCACTTTAGTAGAAGTGCTTCTGATTATGATGGGTGTTGGTGTTATTTTGTTTATTATGAATGGGCTTATATTGTTTAGGGAAGAAAGGGATGCTGTCAAGATTGTAGCGCATGCCGATATATAGATTTAGTATTCTTAATCAAAAGATTTATTTTGAGCTTTGTTTTGGGGCAGTTTATTATTGATTTATTTTATATTGCGAGGAATATATGAAGAAGAGGTTTAATGGTTTAATCTCAGTTATAATGCCTGCCCATAATGAGGGTAAACATATCTATAGCAATATAGAAGAGACCGTTAAGGTTTTTAGAAAAGCAAGATGCAGCTTTGAGATTATATTAGTTGATGATGGAAGCAATGATAATACATTATCAGAGGCAAAAAAAGCAGCAAGAAGGCACAGCGGGATAATAGTCGTAAAAAACTCTGATAATAACGGCAAGGGTAATGCCATAAAGAAGGGTTTTGGATATGCGAAAGGGGATTTTGTTGTGTTCTTAGATTCTGATTTAGACCTTCATCCAGAACAGCTTCATACACTATTTAAAATTATGAGGGATAAACAAGCAGAGGTTATAATAGGTTCAAAAAGGCATCCAAAATCAGAACTCAACTATCCAATGATGCGCAAGATAGTCAGCAACATATACGCCTTCATTCTTTTGATACTATTCAGGCTTCCGCTGAAAGATACGCAGACAGGCCTTAAAATTTTTAAATACGAGGTGCTTGAAAAGATATTTCCAATGATACTATGCAAGCGTTTTGCCTTTGATGTAGAGGTGCTGGCAAATGCCCACCGTCTTGGATACAAGATAGTAGAATCACCGGTCAAAATAAATTTTCGACGCGGGATAAAGTGGGGCAGAATGGGGTTTAAAGACCTCTATTTTGCAGGCATGGATACTTCAGCAATCTTTTACAGGATGTATATTTTAAGATATTATGATAGATTTGATTTTGCCGAGAATGAATCTAAGAGATATTCGGACATACAAAGCGATATCCGTAGGATTGGAAAATAACAGGCTTAAGAAGGTTTTTTAGCAGGATGAGCAACAAAAAAGGAGTTTCAATAATAATCCCTGTAAAGAGGATTAATAACTATATCAGGGAATCCGTATCGCACATACTGAAACTTTATTATGATGAATTTGAAATTATCATATTGCCGGATGAAGCAGATACAGAGGTTTTCTCTAAAACAAGGATAATTGCCACAGGCCCTATCGGTCCCGCTGAAAAGAGGGATATAGGCGCAAAACATGCAAAGGGGGAGATACTTGCCTTTTTGGATGACGATGCCTATCCGAGAACAGACTGGCTTAAAAATGCCGTAAGGCACTTTGAGAATAGTGATGTTGCTGCAATTGGCGGCCCTGCAGTTACACCAGCAGATGATTCGGTCTGGCAGAAGGCTTCAGGCGCTGTATTCGCCTCATGGCTGGCAAGCGGCAAATATGATTACAGATATATACCAAAAAATAGCCGTGAGGTTGATGATTACCCTTCAGTTAATCTTATAATCAGAAAGGACATATTTAATAAGGCAGGGGGATTTGATTCAAACTATTGGCCTGGCGAGGATACAAAACTTTGTCTTGATATTACTAAAAAACTCGGCAAAAAGATTATTTATGACCCTGAGGTCTTTGTTTATCATCATAGGAGGCCGCTTTTTCTATCCCACCTAAGGCAAGTCAGCAGGTACGCATTTCATAGGGGGTATTTCGCAAAGATACTCCCTGAGACATCCTTAAGATTCGGATATTTTGTTCCAAGCCTATTTTTGTTAGGGCTTTTTTTAGGCGGCATATTATCTGCAGTTCATAATACTATTTTGCTGCTTTATATAACTATTCTTTTAATGTATATAGTAATGCTTTTAGGGACTGCCATGTTAATAACACTTAAAGAAAAGAATATTTTGGTAGGAGTACTTACTGTTCCAGGAATTTTTTTAACCCATTTGGTATACGGATATAATTTTATTAAAGGATTTTTAAAAGTAAGGTATAAAAGATGAAGGTATCTATCTCATATCCTCCAATAGAAAGTGAGAAGGGCGTTCCGCTCCTTACGCAAAATCGTCAGTTCCAGTGGTTTAACAGCCCAACATATATCTATCCGATGGTCCCTGCTTATGCGGCAACATTATTAAAGAGTAATGGCTTTGATGTAATGTGGGATGACGCAATCGCGGATGGGCTTACATACAGCCAGTGGTTAGAAAGGATAAAAAAAGAAAAACCAGATATTATTGCAATTGAAACCAAAACGCCAGTTGTAAAACGTCACTGGGAGATTATCAGGGATTTGAAGGGACTGGAGACTGGAGGCCAGAGGCTTGCAACTGTTTTAATGGGCGACCATGTTACAGCGCTGCCTGAAGAGTCCTTGCTAAATAGTGATGTTGATTTTGTCTTAACAGGAGGGGATTACGATTTTTTATTACTTAGTCTTTGTAATTATATTAAACAATCACGAACCCCGAACTCTGAACTCCGAACTAATTTAGAACCCGGCATCTGGTACCGCAATAATGGTAAAATAAAAAATACAGGTTCCTTCCAATTAAACAATGATCTTGATACACTGCCATTTATAGATAGAAATTTGACAAAGTGGAGATCGTATAGTGAGAAGAATGGAAACTACAAACGGCTCCCTGGTACCTATACAATGGTTGGCAGAGACTGCTGGTATCATAAGTGCACTTTCTGCTCATGGACAACAACATATCCGCAATTTAGAACCAGAAGGCCTGAAAGCCTGTTAGCTGAGATAGGAAATCTTATAGAAAGTTATGGCGTCAGGGAAATAATGGATGATACAGGCACATTTCCTGTTGGAGACTGGCTCAGTACTTTTTGCAAAGGGATGATAGAATGCGGATATAATGACAAGGTATTTATGGATTGCAATATGCGTTTTGGCGCAGTAAGTGGCGAGGAGTATAAACTTATGAAAGATGCAGGCTTTAGACTCCTTCTATTCGGCATTGAATCAGCAAATCAAAAGACCTTAGACAGACTTAAAAAGGGTCTGACAGTTGAAAAGATAATAGAGTCTTGTAAACAAGCCAGATATGCCGGCCTTTATCCTCACATTACTATAATGTTCGGTTATCCATGGGAGACATATGAAGATGCATTAAATACTTTAAATCTTGGTAAATGGCTTCTTAAAAAGGGGTATGCATGGACAGTGCAGGCGACAGTTGCAATCCCTTATCCGGGCACACCTTTATTTGAAGAGTGTAAGTCCAATAACTATCTTGAAACAATGGACTGGGACAGTTATGATATGAGAGAACCTGTTATGAAGACCCCAATGCCTAAAGCAAAGGTAATGGAATTAGTCCAGGGCATATACAGCACTGCCTTTAATCCGGAGTTTTTAATCAGAAGGGCATTTGCAATCAGGGATATAAGTGATATAAAATATTTTTTAAGGGCAGGGGGAAAGGTATTTGGGCATTTGATGGATTTTAAGACAAAGGCTAAGGAAAAGAATTGTTAACTGTCTCTATTGTTATTCCAACTTTAAACTCAGAAAAGACCTTAAAAGATTGCATGAAGAGTATAGCAGAGCAGGATTATTCTCGTGACAACATAGAAATAATTATTGCTGACGGCGGCTCTGCTGACGGAACTATAGAAATCATTAACTCAATAAGTGCAGCATATTCTATAAACCCGATTAAGATTGTTTCTAATAAACTAAAGACAGGCGAGGCTGGAAAAGAAGTTGGACTAAAATATGCCAAG
>JAHFEP010000095.1 GCA_023248415.1 Nitrospirota bacterium | reverse complement strand
TTCAATTGCTGATGATGCTTTTGATCTGGCCAAGGCACTTGTTACTTCTCTCACGTATGGAATGACTACCAGTCCCACAAGTCGAGGGCGCATTACGATGATAGATGCGCTAATGAGAAAACTAATCGGAGGATATTGGGTTGGACCTGCGACGGCCATTGGACAGGATTATAAAGTCTTAGAATTAAAAGGAGTGATAAAGGTAAAACCAACAGACGATGGACGTTTTCTTATGAAACTACTGAAAAAGGATGTAGGTGAATTGGCATTGCGTGTTGTTATTGAAGGTGAAGCAAGCAGTACATCGCTCCTTGATTTACCATCTGTATCAGCCACCAAATATGATGGGCCTGAAAAAAACCGTGCTATTTCACGAAGGAAGCAATCAGAACCTCTTAAAAAGGGTGTTGCACAGCTTTTGAATGATCTGAGAACTGGGAGGCTTAGATGAGCGAATCCCGTGTATCCAAAGGCGAACACGCTGAGGAAGCCTTGCGATATTATTTTCTCTCTCTTGGATACTATGTTGTTCGTAGCGTTCCTTTTTCTTATCATGGTATTGACGTCACTGATGTTGATTTGTGGTTGTATTTACGCTCCTCCTCTGTATCAAGAGAACGTGTATGTGTCGACATAAAAAACAAAAAAACCCCTCAAGCCATCGAGCGTGTCTTTTGGGGAAAAGGATTGCAGCAGGTTCTCAAATTAGAAAAATGTATTGTGGCAACAACTGATAATCGAAAAGAAACGCGCGAATTTGGTGCCCTTCATGACGTTACAGTATTGTCTGGGGATTTTGTCCAAAAGATTATTAAGAATGCTCCAAACATTAAGGAGAGAATAGAAGAAGAAGCCTTATTGGCAGCATTAGGTGCACCCTGTGTGACTAATAGCGATATAAATTGGAGAAGATATTATCGAGAGGCTAAGCAGAATCTTCTTTTGAAACTTAATTTCGATGGGTGTAATTATTATTTTGATCGGATAAGATTCTTGCTCGAAGAATACTTGGCAACATCTTTTAGCGTCGCCCCCTTACGTTTATTGTATATGCATCTTTCGATGTTCCTAGTCGCATTAGATTACTCAACAAGGAATCTTGCCCCCTACGATGTTGAGACTAGAAAGCAAATTATTGCTGATGGATTTCGCTTTGGAGCAGCCGGGAAGGAACGCGCTGACGAAATTGTGAATACTGCTCTTCAAATATTGGCATCTACCAAGAAGGAAGACCTTTTTTCTAAATCCTCTATGGAAGCTGAGATTAAAAGACAACTTGAAGGCTATCCTGCAGAATTGCTTGCCGAATATTTTGCAAAGCATGATGTCATGAAGCTACTTTTTGATAATGCGCGTGAATGCGAGAAGATAGCTTATTTATCAACACCTCCAAAAACAACGGAGATATCTATCCAGATAAAGAGCCTTCTTGGTTTATTGTGTGACTTTTTTAAAATCGACAGGAAAGCAGTAATATAAGAAAGCCCTGCGGTGATTTTGAATTTTCATTTATCGAAACAGGCGTGCTGCTTTCTATAAATGGTGTTGGAAACAAACTGACATTGAAAGAGGAACAGGTTCGGGAGAATATGAAACGAAAATAATTTTCAATCCTAATAATGCGTGATGCAGGAATAGATTTTAAGACGATATGACAGTCGATCGGACAATAGAGTATTTGCGTGGACTTTTGAAAGAGCTGTGCGCTCTGCCGAAAGAGACCGAATGGGTTGAGTTTAAAGTGAATTATGACGACCCGCAGGAAATCGGAGAATATATTTCTGCTCTTAGTAATTCAGCAACCCTGTCAGGTAAAGCATCAGCCTATTTTGTATGGGGTGTGAAAGACGATACCCACAATATCGTTGGCACTGTTTTCAAGCCCAGGTTGGCTAAAAAAGGGGCTGAAGAACTGGAGAATTGGCTGCTGAAACTTCTTTCCCCACGGATACATTTTCACTTTTATGAGTTAGATGTGGACTCAGTTCCTGTTGTGTTGCTTGAGATTGCACGGGCATCAAATAAGCCGACACAATTTCAGGGACAGGAGTTTATCAGAATCGGTTCTTACAAGAAAAGGCTCAAAGACTTCCCGGAAAAAGAACGGGAGCTTTGGCGGATTTTCGACCAAATTCCATTTGAGGATTTGACTGCTGCCGAGCATGTTTCTGACGAAGATGTCCTGAAACTACTGGACTACCCTGCCTATTTTGACCTGCTGGGTTTTGGGCTGCCGGCAAATCGCAGGGATATTTTACAGAGGTTACTGGATGACGATATGATTTCAACATGTGACGCAGGAGGATGGGATATTACAAATTTAGGCGCGATACTATTCGCCAGGCGGCTTGATGACTTCAAACACCTGAAGCGCAAGGCCGTACGGGTCATAGTTTATAAGGATAACAGCCGGCAAGAAACACTTCGTGAGCAGGTCGGAACGAAGGGCTATGCGTCAGGTTTTGTAGGGCTGATCGGTTTTATCAATGACTTATTACCGGTAAATGAGGTTATCGGAGAAGCCTTGCGCAAAAAAGTCCCCATGTATCCAGAACTCGCGGTTCGTGAACTTGTAGCAAATGCAATTATTCATCAGGATTTTTTTATCCGGGGGACGGGCCCAATGATAGAAATATTCTCGGATCGTATGGAGATTATCAATTCTGGAATACCTCTTGTTAAAACTGAACGTTTTCTGGATAGTCCACCGAAATCCAGAAATGAAGTATTGGCATCGTTTATGCGTAGGGTCGGTGTTTGTGAAGAGCGTGGCAGCGGTGTGGATAAAGTTGTTTTTGAAACGGAATTTTATCAACTTCCAGCTCCGGTCTTTGATGTAACCGATGAGCATACGAGAGCTATTCTATTTTCGCATAAGCTTTTAAAGCACATGGAGAAAGATGACCGGGTTAGAGCATGTTACCTGCATGCTTGTTTAAAATATGTCAAACGAGAGTTTATGACAAATGCAAGTTTGAGGGAGCGATTTGGGATAGAGGAAAAAAATAGTGCGATTGCTTCACGTATTATTAAAGAGACCATCGAAAAAGAATTAGTAAAATCGTATGAAGATCACATGTCGAAAAAATACGCAAAGTATGTGCCATTTTGGGCATAATTTTTTATTTGATGGTCATTTGATAAAACCTTATGAATGGGCAATCGAGGTTTTAGTCCGAGCATATAACCTCTTGATAACAAAGGGATCCTTGCAAGATTAAAGCATTTTCTTATTTGATGGTTATTTGATTTTTGAGAGAAAATCCATGAATCTACACTTCGACAGCAACCAGGAATACCAGATAGAGGCTATCAGAGCCGTCACGGATATATTTGAAGGGCAGCCATTGAGCAGCGGTGATTTTGCTTTTTCATTGACCGAAACAGGCGCATTGCTTTCTGAGAACGGCTTGGGAAACAGACTTACACTGACTGAGGAGCAGATTTGGGAGAATGTTAGAAGGATACAGCAGCGGAATGCAATAAACACATCCCCGACCCCTCTTGATAGAGGGGAGCACATAGCATTGCAGGGAATGAACTTCTCTGTAGAGATGGAGACGGGCACAGGCAAAACTTATGTGTATCTGAGGACTGTCTATGAATTGAATAAGCTCTATGGCTTCAAGAAGTTTGTGATTGTAGTCCCGTCAATTGCCATTCGTGAAGGCGTTTTAAAAAACCTGCAAATCACCCACGAGCACTTGCAGAGCCTTTATGACAAGGCGCAAATCAATTACGATGTATATGATAGCAAAAAGGTTTCCAATCTGAGAGGCTTTGCCGCAAGCAATGCCATTCAGGTATTGGTGCTCAACATTGATTCTTTTGCTAAAGACGAAAACATCATCAACAAGCCGAATGACAAGCTCACCGGCAAAAGGCCCATTGAATTCCTCCAGAGCAGCAATCCGATTGTGATTGTGGATGAGCCGCAGAATATGGAAACGGATATCCGTAAAAAGGCGATTGCAAATCTCAATCCGCTTTGCACCCTGCGTTATTCCGCCACACACACCAACCTTTATAACCTTGTATATTCCCTCAATCCTGTAAAGGCATATGATTTAGGGCTGGTAAAACAGATTGAGGTTGATTCAGTTATGAGCGAGAATGCTATGAATGAGGCGTTCATTCAATTGGAGGGCATAAAGGCTGAGAAGACAAAAATTACCGCCAAGATTAAAATTGACTGCAATACTGATAAAGGAGTAGTGAAAAAATCCGTTAAAGTCAAGGCTGGCGATGACATTTACAAACTTAGCAACTACAGAGAGATTTACAAAGATGGATTTATTATTGATGAAATTGATGCTGGGAACGGAGCTATTACGCTGACCAACGGTTTAATGCTTTCAGTCGGCGAAATACGAGGCGGAATGAATGATGAGGTTATGAAGTATATGATTCGCAAAACCGTTGAAGAACACCTCAAAAAAGAAAGGATTTATAAAGACAAAGGCATTAAAGTGCTTTCACTGTTTTTTATTGACAGGGTAAAGAATTACCGTGAGTATGACGAAAACAATAACCCGATAAAAGGCAAGTTTGCCGAGTGGTTTGAGGAGATATATCGGCAAGAGGTTGCAAAACCAGCTTTTAAATGTTTGATACCACATACAGTTGATGAGATTCACAACGGTTATTTCTCACAGGACAGCAAGGGAAGAGTAAAGGATACAGGAGGCGAAACACAGGCAGATGATGACACCTATAAATTGATTATGCAGGACAAAGAAAAACTTCTTGACCCGGTTACGCCGCTCCGCTTTATATTCAGCCACTCCGCATTGCGGGAGGGATGGGATAACCCGAATGTGTTTCAGATATGCACTTTGAACGAGACCAAATCGGAGATAAAAAAGAGGCAGGAAATAGGCAGGGGTTTGCGGCTGTCAGTAAATCAAAACGGTGAGCGTATGTTTGACCGCAACATAAATAAATTGACGGTTGTTGCAAATGAGTCTTATGAAGACTTTGCCAAAGCGCTCCAGCAGGAGATTGAACAGGATTGCGGCGTTGACTTCACTGGAAGAATAAAAGACAAAGGGAAAAAGAAGAAAGTCAATCTGCGTAAAGGTTTTGAGGCAGACCCGAAGTTCCTGCAGATTTGGGAGAAGATAAAATTCCAGACCCGATACAGTGTTGCATACAAAACAGATGAACTGATTACGCAGGCTGCAAAGGAAATGAAGAATATGCCCGAAACCAGAAAGCCGACCATCAAATCAACCAAGAAGAAAGTTTTAATAACGCAGGCAGGCGTGGAAGGCCTACTGGTGAGCGACAGCGCGAATGATGATTTTGGAATGGGCTTTGAAGTGCCTGATATGCTGGCTTACATCCAGTCAAAAACCGAATTGACGCGAAGCACTATTCTGGAGATGCTAAAAAAATCAGGAAGGCTTGGTGAACTACTGCTCAATCCTCAGCTATTCATGGATAATGCTGTGGCGACGATTAAAAGCGTTCTGCAGGATTTGATGATTGACGGCATCAAGTATGAAAAAATCGGAGGCAAAGTTTACGCAATGAAATTATTTGATGATAACGAATTAGAAATATATCTTGATGAGTTCACTCACATCGTCAGCAAGCCCGATAAAACAATTTACGAAAATTACATACCTCTTGATTCAAAAGTAGAAAGTGGCTTTGCCAGAGATTGCGAGAACCATGAGAACATTGAGTTCTTTTTCAAACTTCCTTTTTGGTTCAAGATAAATACGCCAATTGGTACATATAACCCTGATTGGGCAATAGTTTTTAAAGGGGAGAAGAAAATCTATTTTGTGGCAGAAACAAAGAGCGAAGGACAGGAACTGAGGCCAAGCGAGCAAATGAAGATTGATTGCGGTAAAAAGCACTTTATAGAATTTGAAGATGTTAAATTTAGCGGCCCTATTTCAAGTGTTTCAGAATTAAATATCTGATCCCTGTCTATGAAATGCAGAGCGGTTTTTCATCCATGGCTCCTGCGGTTCCAGAGCCTTCAACTTTTCTTCTTGTATGTGTAAGGCTTGTAAGTTTAATTTCAATTAAAAGTAGGAAGTATTCATTCAATAAAAGATTAAATGGAAAATCTGGCAGTCAATTCCGCCTATCAGGAGGCTTTTCGGCTTTCGCCCAAATGCCTAATGGCACTTCTGCAAGACGCCAGTCCGAGAGAAGTTAGAGCAGTAGAAAAAATAATAGTAAGGAGGTGCGTATAATGAGGCAGATATATATAGCTAATGTTGGGGATGGGCTTTGTATCTCTCTTGATACAATCAGTGACAAAATAATTCAAGTTGATTGTGGCAGTCAAGATGGGAGTGAAATAGCATTCGAAGGCTGGTTAAGGTGTAATCAATTTTTTATGAGATTGGGAAATGTGTTTATTCTCTCTCATTTTCATATAGATCATTATAATGGACTTTTATATGCATCATATATTAATCGTTCCCATAATCATTCTGAAATAAAAGAGGTATATTATCCTGGATTACCTGAATTCACAGAAAAAAAGGATTTCATGTATAGCTTATTTGCAATGAATTTGAGGAGTTTTGGAAGCGAAACAGGAATTATGGAATACGATTTTCTTAAAGCAATATCAAAGATAAATAGTGGGCATCGATTTAAATATAGAGCCGTTTTTAAAGATGATATAATAAATATCGGTGATTCGGTATTTAAGGTTCTCTGGCCTCCCAGAACGGTAAAGGACGATACCACTACTATTTCGATAATAAAAAAAGCCTTAAAAGACTTTAAAAAGGCATTAACCGAAGATGTAGAGATAGGAGAATTATATGAACGTGTAAAAAAGGAAGGGGTTTTTGAAGATTACTTTAAAAGAGGTCGTGAAGGAGAGCCTGACTACTACTCTCTTGAGGAGAATGAAGAAAATAATAGAAATTTTATAAGAAGGAGTAAAAGTGAATTGCCTGAAGCCGTCAAAGAGGCAAATAAGTCCCTTAAAGAAGCAGCAAATCATTTAAGTTTAGCTTTGTTTGAGGATAATAAGTTACTATTCTTAGCGGATACAGAAAATTTTGAAATAAGGCAAATAATTAACGGGTTGAAATCTAGTGGCACGAAAAACTTTTACATTTTTTTTATAACACCACATCACGGTACGCATTGGGATGATAGTCTTAAGGAAATTAAATGCATTTATTCAATTAGTTCGAATGGCGGTAAATTGTATTCAATGTATTCAAAAATAATTCCTCATTTCAAAAAAATCTCTTTTAAAGATACACTTGCTACGCATGTTAATGGTGATATTTTTAAAAAAATAGCTATAGGAAATTTTTTGCGACTTTTTCTGAAGTAGCTACTATGCTGCTTAACAGAGTGTATCTGGCTACGTACTTAGCGCCTTCACTCCTGCCAGCTTATCGAGCCGGCGTTTTGCCGACGGATACTAATAATTCTTTGCACCCCAATAAAATTGACCTTTTAAAAAGGCAAGAAATGTGTGGGGAACGGCGTACTATCCAACTTTCTCCCTTAACCAGCTCTGGACTAAACTGTCGGAAGCACGGTCTACAGTTATTAAGGAGAGCATAAAATAGATTGATTCTTCATCTGCTAAAAAAAAATCCAGATTTGTCATTCCCGCAGCGTTTTTGAGCGGGAATCCATTACGAAAGCTCTGGATGCCCGACAGAAACATTCGGGCATGACAGAATATGGGGATGCAACCTATATTATGCTCTCATTAGTAAATGACTATAGATAGATACTCATTATGTATATATTTGCTTACAGCAAATCCCCTTGACACAGCTTGACAGCAGGTGATAAGATTAATTACAGATGATGTCAATAGTTATTGAAAAGCCTTTGAATAAATTGATAATTTTTCTTGCCACAGGCTTTTATGCTGGTTATCTTCCCTATGTGCCTGGCACAATCGGGAGCCTTATCGGGGTTGGGGTATTTTTTATTATAAGCAGCCTGCCTCCTGTTTATTATCTGCTCGTTCTTTTTCTTCTCTTTTCTCTTGGTGTTTATCTTTCTGATAGGGCAGAGGCTTTGTTTGCAAAGAAGGATTCCACTCATATTATATTTGATGAGATAGTTGGGCTTCCTGTTGCTATGGTTCTTATTCCAAATGGGAGCGGATGGATAGCTGCTGGTTTTATTCTTTTCAGGTTCTTTGATATTTTAAAGCCTTATCCCATCAGAAATATTGAGGAGAAATTTAACGGCGGTTTCGGAATCATGCTTGATGATGTTGCAGCAGGGATTTATGCAAATATATTGCTGCAGGTCGTGAGGCTATATGTGGGCTGAGCTTATTGCTGTAGGCTCGGAGCTTCTTTCATGGGATAAGGTAGAGACAAATTCTTTGTATATCTCAAAGCAGTTAAACCTTCTTGGAATAGATGTCCGCTATAAATCAATTGTTGGAGATATTGAGTCAGATATTGAGGCTATTTTAAAGATTTCTGTAGACCGCTCTCCTCTTGTGATTGTTACAGGAGGCCTTGGCCCAACAGAGGATGACTTAACAAGAAAGGCTGTTTCAAAGGCATTAAAAAGGGGGCTTGTTTTAAAAGAGGAGCTCCTTGAAAAGATAAGGAAGCGGTTTGAATCAATGGGCAAGGCTATGCCTAAGAATAATGAGAGGCAGGCTTTGATGCCAAATAAGGCAGTTGTAATTGATAATCCGATTGGCACTGCCCCTGGTTTTGCAATTGAGCATGATAAATCACTCGTTATCTGCCTGCCAGGCGTACCTGCTGAGATGCAGAGGATGTTTGAAGAGGGCGCAGTTCCTCTTATTAAAAAGAGGATTGATGCATCAGAGGCTGTTAAACTGCGGATTATAAGAACCTGCGGCATTGCAGAGGCAAAGTTAGACGAGATAATTGGCGATTTATATGCAATAGATAAGAATATCAGAATCGGACTTGCTGCAGATGAAAATGGTGTTGATGTAAGAATAACAGCATCTAAAGGTTCAGAGATTGAGACAACAAGATTATCAGCAGAATTAGAAGAGAAGATTACAGCGAGGTTAAAGGATTATATATATGGTTTTGATAATGAAGAGATGGAGGGGATTGTTGTAAGGCTTTTAAAGGAAAAGGGCATGAAATTGTCTATTGCAGAGTCTTGCACAGGCGGTTTGATTTCAAAGAGGATAACAGATGTCTCTGGAAGCTCTGCCTGCTTTGACAGGGGGATTGTCTCTTACAGCAATGAATCAAAGGTGCAGTTATTAAAGGTTCCGCCTAAATTGTTAGAGGAGTATGGCGCTGTAAGTTCACAGGCAGCAATGGCAATGGCAGAGGGTGTGAGAAGGATTTCAAACACAGAACTTGGGATTGGAGTAACAGGCATTGCAGGGCCAACAGGCGGCACCTCAGAAAAACCTGTGGGGCTTGTTTATATTGCTGTTTCTGAAAAAGGGAAAGAGGCAAGGTGCAAGGGATACAATTTTGCAGGCAGCAGGGATATGATAAGGATGAAGGCGTCGCAGTTTGCCTTAGATATAATAAGGAGAACGTTGCTTAATATACAATGATTCGTTCTTTTATTTCTATTGATATACCTGATGAATTAAAAAAGGAGGTAAAGGCACTACAGGAGTTGTTTAGAAAATGCGGCGCTGATGTCCGATGGGTAAGGACAGAGGCAATGCATTTTACATTAAAATTTTTAGGTGATGTAGAAGAAAAGCAGATTGAACAGATAAAAAAGATACTTAAAGATATTGCTTTACATACTCCGTTAATTACCATAAAATTAAATGGAGCAGGTGTATTTCCTAATCAAAAGATACCGAGGGTCATTTGGATTGGCATTAAAGATGAAGATGGCGCTCTTGATGACCTTCAAAAGAGGATAGATGCTGAATTATCAAAATTAGGTTTTGAAAAAGAGGAGAGGAATTTTAAGCCGCATCTTACACTCGGCAGGATGAGGTCGCAAAAGGGCAGGGAGGCGCTTATTAAACTCATAGAGGAGGTTAAGGATAAAAAGTTAGGGGCTTTTACAGTAGCAGATATAAAATTAATGAAGAGCGAATTAAGACCAGAGGGCTCGGTTTATACTGAATTGGCAAGGTTTGAGTTTAGTGGCTAAGAGTAGGGGCAACCCTATGTGGTTGCCCTCTATAAGGGCGGCCACACAGGGCCGCCCCTACAAAAAAAACAATATAAAAAAATGGAGGGATACAAGATGGCTGATAATAAGGATAAGTTAAAGGCATTGGAGCTTACAATTACACAGATAGAAAAGCAGTTTGGGAAGGGCTCTATAATGAAGCTTGGGGCAGATGAGGTTATATCTGACATCCCTGCTATATCTACAGGTTCATTAGGCCTTGATATTGCGCTTGGTGTTGGGGGCATGCCAAGGGGGAGGGTGAT
>JAHFEP010000252.1 GCA_023248415.1 Nitrospirota bacterium | reverse complement strand
ATTAGGACGCTCAGAAAAGAGGTCTCTGAATACGTCCGTTTTACCAGCAGGAAATCAATGACCTTTGATTTCACGCCAACAGATGAGGAGGTTGAGCTTTACGAAAAGGTCTCCTCATATCTCCAGCGTGATGAAGTAGCTGCAATCAATACCACTCAGCGAAACCTCATGATACTTGTTTATAGAAAGCTCCTTGCAAGCTCTTCTTTTGCCATAGCTGGCACGCTAAAAAAATTGATTGAATCATTGGAAAAAGAGCTTAAGCTAAGGACTAAAGAAAATAATCTAAAGATTGACCCTGAAATCACAACGGGAGAAGCAGAGGATGAAGGAATAGAAGAGGAACTTGAAGATGCAGAAGTGGAAATATCAGAACAACAGCTTAAGCCTGAGAAGCCAAGAATAGACGCTAAGAAATTCAGCAATGACGATATCCAAAGGGAGGTAGAAGAACTAACAGGCTATTACAAATTGGCAGTGTCAATTGAGAAAAATAGTAAAGGAGAAGCGCTTATCTCGGCCATTAAATCTATTTTTAGCATTGCAAAAGAAAAAGACTGGCCTCAAAAGGCTGTTATCTTCACAGAGTCAAGAAGGACACAGGAATACATATCAGGTATTTTAAAAGATAATGGAGTAGCCTTTACAGTCTTTAACGGCTCTAACAGCTCACCCGAAGCAAGAAAGACCTACGAAAGATGGTGCAGGGAGTTTCCAGAGTTTGGTTCTACTGGCTCGTTTTCTGCTAACATGAGGCAGGCCCTTGTTTATGATTTTGAAAAGAATTCTCAGGTCTTATTAACAACAGAGGCAGGCGCAGAAGGCTTAAACTTGCAGTTTTCCAATATAGTTATTAATTATGATTTGCCATGGAATCCCCAAAGGGTTGAACAGAGAATTGGAAGGTGTCATCGTTACGGCCAGAGATATGAGGTTATTGTCGCTAATTTTCTAAATACGAGAAATCGTGCTGACAAAAGGCTCCTTGAACTACTTCAAAGCAAATTAAATCTGTTTGACGGGCTCTTTGGCTCATCAGATGAAATCTTAGGCGCTCTTGAATCAGGGATTGACTTTGAAAAAAGGATACTTGATATATATCAATCCTGCAAGACGCCTGAAGAAATTGACACAGCATTTGACGCTCTTCAGGAATCCCTTCAGGCCAAGATATCAGATAACATCTTAAAGCTGCGTTCATACCTTACAGAATTTGATGACTCTGTTAAAGACCTTTTCAAAAAGACAAAGTTTGATACTGAAAAAGCAATGACAGAGTTTGACAATGACCTCCTGAAATTATGCCGTCTCACTATTGGCGATGACATGAAAGAGACAGATAGCGAAGCCGTATATGAGTTGTCCTATAATGGCGATAAGCATATAATTGCCTTTAGAAATTTAAGTGAGGAGGAAATAGGCAGAATTCCAAGAGCGCATAAAGACCATCCTGTTATAAAGGAGGTTATTGAAAATGCGCTTATGATTGAAACCAATCCAATACCCTCAACTATATTTGACTACTCCACCAGCAGCAAAAAAGTTTCTCAGGTAGAAAGCATTTTAAATAAAGACGGCTTTATTTTCCTATTTAAGCTAAAAGTAATCGGCATTGAAACAGAAGAGATACTCGCACCGCTTGTATTTATTAAAGATAAAAAAACATATAGCCCCCTTGACTTTTCAATAGCAAGCCATCTGCCTTCTTTTAATATTTCGGATAATAATCCATCAGCTTCGGGAATATTTGAATTGCCATTCTCACAGGATGAGCTTATTTCATACTGGAATAGCTGGAAGTCTCAGGCATTGGAAATTTATCAGAAGAAAAACGAAAAGCTCTATGACAGGGAGATTGACCGTATAAACCGTTATTATCAGGACTATACCTTGAAGGTTGATGATAAAATCAATAAACTTGAAAAAGAGCTTGCGGAGTTAAATAGAAAAAGAGATAATTCGGCAGACCTTGCAGAGCGCAGAGACTTGCATAAGAAGATTCAGAAAGCAGAACTTGATATTGATAAATTAAGGATAGAGCAGATAAAGCTTAAGGAAGAAGCGCTTGCTAAAAAACAAAAAGACTTTGAAGGGCTTGAAACAAAATTTGAGATTATAACAGAGGAAAAGCTGATAGCAGTAACGCATTTCAAGATTGTATGAATACTATCTTATTAGAAAAAAAGAGAAGGCAGGATTTGGGCATATTTTACACAAGGCCAGAGATTGTGGATTTTATGTATGACATCCTGCTTGTATGGAAGGAAAAGGAAGACAAGGAGAGCGGCAGATGGGAGCTTCACAAGCCGAAGCATTACCCTTCTGTTATAGACCCTGCCTGCGGCGAGGGAATTTTTCTTAAAAAGGCAATAGAGAGAAATTTTACAAGGCCTGACTGGATTTTTGGAATGGATATTGATGAAGAGGTTGTCAACCGCTGGCCAAGCATCAATCTGCTTGAGGCATTTGACAATAATGAGGCGAAGCTGAAAGCTCATTTTTTTCATCAGAACGGCTTATCTCCCATCAAATGGAAACAGCATAAAGAAAAATACTACGGAAAATTAAAGAAAGAAGACATTAAAAATGAGCAGTTCAACCTTGTTATCGGCAATCCGCCGTATGGCGGTATTGGCATTGATTTATCGCAGCACCCGACCAAAGAGGCAATAGAGCTTCTTACAACACTGCGAAAATTCCGCATATTTGCCGCCAAAGGCAATGGCAGTAAAAAAAGAAACGGCAGAGAGCCCAATTTGGAATTATTTGGCAATCTTGTTGCCGAATATTCAGCCACATATTCAAATTCAGGCATCAGGGCGAATGATGTGGAATCAATGCCAATAGAGGTGTTGTTTATTGAGAGATTTATACAATTAAGCAAAGAAAACGGATGGATTGCAATAATTATTCCAGATGGGATATTAGCCAACTCAAACATGCACTATGTGCGGGAATTTATCGCAGAAAATACAAAGGTTGAAGCGATTGTTTCTCTTCCAAGAGATGCCTTTAAACATGTTGGGACTTCTGCCAAAACAAGCATCTTATTTCTAACAAAGAAAAAAATGGATAGCTTGAGCTATCCTGTCTTCCTTGCATCTTTAAACAAGATGGAGGAAAAAGGATTGAAAATTATTTCTGAACAATATAAGGAGTTTTATTATGAGGCAAGACTTAAATAACGACAGAACAATATATGAAAATGATTTTATATCAGTACGTGTAGATAAAAAAGTATTAGATTTGTTTTCCGAAAAGCCGTCAAGTAGATGGGATGCTGGATACTGGGAACCCAAATATGATCAAATCTTTTCCCAAGTAAGCGAAACTTATAAAGTTACTCCTCTGAGAGAACTGCTTACAAATCAAATCATAGCACCTGACCATGTAAGAGCAAGCAAAGGAGAATATATAGGTAATAAATATTCATGTGAGTATAGAACGCTAAAGGATTTATTGTTTACTGGCCTGAATCATGCTGATATTAGCTATTGTTCAGATAATGCTTTTCAGCGATTAAAACGGTCACAACTTCAAGGCGGTGACATTCTATTTGCGGGTTCCGGCATTGGCGCTATAGGTCGGGTTGGCTTTGTTGACAGAGCCTCAAAAAAATCATGTGTTGGAGATTTATTCATTATTCGTGAACCTAAAGTCAATAACTACTACTTATATGTATTCCTTTTAACTTTATTTGGACAGTCTCAAATCGAAAAAATTTATCATGGAATTCAATCAGCGAAAATTAGCACACCAGAAATTGCTGAAATAAAAATAGTCCTAATTC
>JAHFEP010000094.1:3346-10400 GCA_023248415.1 Nitrospirota bacterium | reverse complement strand
AATCTGTATTTGAAAATACAGTGAACTTTGCAAAGGCAGCAGAATTTGATGAGATTGAATTCCTGATACTAACGCCATATCCAAACAGCAGGCTGCACCAGAAGCTTGAGGCAGAAAACAGAATTATTAACAGAGACCTTTCCAAATACACCACAACCAATGTTGTGTTTAAACCAAAAAACATGACGCCTGATGAATTATATACAGGCTATATCAATGCATGGAAGGAATTCTATCCAAAAGAGACTTATGAAGAGACAAAAGACGGCATTATCTTCAAAACAATGACCGCATTTCCATTATCAGGCATGGAATTTGAAGGGCTTCTTAATACAAGATACAAGCCAGAGGACAAGTGGGTCTCAGCGCTGGTAAAGAAGGAGAAGCTGGAGAAGGTCACACAATCGCGTAGGGGCGATTCACCTCGTTAGAAGCTCATCCTGTAGGCACGGTTTAAACCGTGCCTTTTGCACGAACCTGTCTGCCGACAGGCAGGTAAATTCGTGCCTGCTTCTAACAGGGTTTATGAATCGCCATTGCTAAGATAGGATTTCAACGCCTCCTCCCAATGCCTCATCAGAGATATGCCTTCAAGCTCAAGCATGAAATTTCTTAAAACAGAATTGGCAGGTCTTTTTGCTGGCCTTTTTAATTCGCTGCTCTTTATTGGAACAATAGAGGTCTTATAAGTCATATAAGACCTATTCTTTTTAAGACTTATCTCAACAATCTTCTTCGCAAACTCAAACCACGAGCATGAGCCGCTGTTTGTAATATGATAGATACCGTATCCTTCTCTGCTGATAACCTCGCCAATCTTATCTGCTAAATCCTTTGTATAAGTAGGCGAGCCTCTCTGGTCATCAACTACTTTTAGCTGCTTTTCAGTCTTTGCTTTATTGATAATAGTATCCACAAAATTGGCGCCGCCTTCGCCATACAGCCATGCTGTCCTGATAATATAAAATCGGCTTAATACCTGCTGAACAAAGACCTCGCCTGCAAGCTTGCTGTTGCCGTAAATACTCAATGGATTAGCAGGGTCAAATTCAACATAAGGTGAATCCTTTGTCCCGTCAAAAATATAGTCTGTGCTGATGTATACCATTGAGGCATCAATCCCCTGGCATGCAATTGCCACATTTCGTGTGCCAATGGCATTCACCCTGTATGCAAGGGAAATATTACTTTCACATTCATCCACCTTTGTATAAGCAGCAGCATGGATAACAAGAGCAGGCTTTATTTTTGTGATTACCTTTGCAATTGCATCAAGGTCTGTTATATCCGCATCGTCTATTGTAATACCCTTTACAGCATATCTTTCGCCTAATTTCTCAACAAGCGCCCTTCCAAGCATGCCATTTGCGCCTGTTATAAGAACTTTTTTCTTCACCTTTTGCCCTTTGCCCTTAGCCATTCGCCTTTTGCCCTTTGCCTTCTTCGTACATCTTCTTATAATACTTCTTATACTCGCCTTTCTTAATCCTCTTCCACCAATTTTTGTTCTTTATATACCAGTCAATAGTGGCATCAAGGCCTTTCTCAAAATCATATTCTGGCTTCCATCCAAGCTCTTTCCTGATTTTTGTTGAATCAATGGCATATCGTCTGTCGTGGCCTTTTCTGTCTTGAACAAATTTTATAATAGGACTTCTATGGCTTATAAGAGCTATTATTTTTTTTACCACATCTATATTCTTTTTTTCAGAATTGCCGCCGATATTATAGACCTCTCCTATTTTTCCTTTATGAAGGATTGCATCAATGGCAGAGCAGTGGTCATCAACATAAATCCAGTCCCTTACATTCAGGCCATCGCCATAAACAGGAAGTTGTTTGCCTTCCAAAGCATTGGTTATGAGCAATGGGATAAATTTTTCTGGGAATTGATACGGGCCATAGTTATTTGAACATCGTGCGATTATACCTGGAAATTTATGGGTATGGCAGTATGCACGCACAAGCAAATCGCCGCCTGCCTTGCTTGCAGAATATGGCGAGTTTGGCGATAGAGGGGTCTTTTCTGTAAAATATCCGCTCCTGCCGAGTGAGCCGTAGACCTCATCTGTAGATATCTGGATATATCTTTTAATCTTTGCTTCTCTTGATGCCTCAAGAAGCGCCTGCGTGCCAACCACATTTGTCTGGATAAAATCAGCAGAGTCTATGATGCTTCTGTCAACATGAGACTCAGCAGCAAAATTAATTACAGCATCAACACCCTTTGCCTTTAGCCATTCGCCTTTAGTCTTTAGTATATCACCTTTTACAAATCTGTATCTTTTATTCTTTTCTATATCCCTTAGATTTTCAAGATTTCCTGCGTAGGTGAGTTTATCAAGGTTTATGACCTTATAATTTCTATGATGCTTTAAGATATATCTGATAAAGTTTGAGCCAATAAACCCAGCCCCGCCTGTAATCAGCAATATCACCTTTATCCGTCCTTTCTCTTCCAGTCGTATGGTATCTCCTTTGAATCAGGCGGAATTCTATATTCATCAGGTGAATTGGGATTATACGGCTCTGTAGAGCAGTTGATTACAATTGCCTCTCTCTCGCTTATGCACTTAAAACCGTGGTATACATTGGCAGGTATCTGCAAAAGTATAGGATTATGCTCACCCATGAAAAACTCATTGACCTCTCCATGAGTAGGCGAGTCCTTTCTGTTATCACATAAGACAACCTTCATCATGCCTTTTACAAC
This sequence comes from Nitrospirota bacterium, assembly GCA_023248415.1. Classification (GTDB taxonomy): domain Bacteria; phylum Nitrospirota; class CAKKRA01; order 9FT-COMBO-42-15; family 9FT-COMBO-42-15; genus 9FT-COMBO-42-15. Next base: position 7,687 of record JAHFEP010000094.1, on the reverse strand, counting down.
AACAAAGTTATCTACTTGTTTTTTATGATAGTGCCATGCCTTCACAACACCCGGATATGCTGTTGTCATATATACCTGGCCAAACTTTATAAAGAGCTCGTCATCAGAACGGAGCATCTCCATGAGCCTTCCCCGCTCATCAGGAATTACTTTTAGCTTTTTTATCTTTACGCCGTCTATCATCTACTTCCTTACCATCTCCTCTACCTCTTCAACAAGAAGGTCTGCAAGCTCTGATTCCTTTATCTTCTTCATCACCTTGCCGTGTTTGAATACAATGCCAATGCCCCTTCCGCCTGCAATGCCAATATCTGCCTCCCTGCCTTCACCAATGCCGTTAACAACACAGCCGAGCACAGAGATATCAAGCGGCTCTTTTATATGTGACAGCCTCTGCTCAACCTGTGAGGCAAGTTTTATAACATCTATCTCAAGCCTTCCGCAGGTCGGACATGAAATAATATTTATACCTTTTTTTCTAAGGCCGAGCGCCTTTAATATCTCGTAAGCAGCCTCTATCTCTTTAACAGGGTCTGCTGTAAGAGAGACCCTGACAGTATCGCCTATGCCTTCAGAGAGAAGAATGCCGAGGCCGACTGCAGATTTTATTGCGCCAGAAAAAAGAGGCCCTGCCTCTGATATGCCGATATGAAGCGGATAATCAATCTTCTTTGATATTAAGCGGTATGCCTCTATTGTATCCTTTACATTTGATGCCTTAAGAGAGACCTTTATGTTAAAGTAATTCAGGTCTTCAAGTATCTTAATATGCCTTAAGACAGATTCAGCCATTGCAGAGGGTGTTGGATGGCCGTATTTCTTTAGCAGGTCTTTTTCTAAAGAGCCTGCATTAACACCTATGCGCACAGGTATATCCTTTTCCTTTAAAGCAGAAACCACTGCCTCTACCTTTTTCTTATTCCCTATGTTTCCCGGATTTATCCTTAGGCCGTCAACACCCTGCTTTATAGCCTCAAGCGCAAGTCTATGGTCAAAGTGTATGTCTGCTATTAATGGTATCTTTATCTGTCTTTTAATTTCACCAAGAGCCTCCGCTGCCTTTTTGTCAGGAACTGCAACACGGATTATCTCGCAGCCTGCTTCTTCAAGCCTTTTTATCTGCGCAACTGTAGCATTAACATCAGATGTATCTGTATTTGTCATTGACTGGACAGACACAGGCGCATTGCCGCCTATCTTTACATTTCCAATCTTAATCTGTCTGGTTTTTCTTCTGTTGATGAACATAATTTTATGCAAAGATTTATTAAAATGGGTTCAAGGATACAAGGGGTCAAGTGAAAATCCCCCTCTTGTCCCCCTTTACTAAAGGGGCTGGGTTCCCGTTGCTGCGAAGCATTGCAACGGGAAGGGGGGATTATTGAACCCTTTTCATACTGAATACCCAATAACCTTCCTGAAAAAATCCAGTATTTGGCCTGAATACCGCATTATATCATTATAAAGCGTAAACACTACCAACATAATAATAATGGCAAGTCCTATCCTGTGGGCAAACTCTATCTTTTTTAGATCCAGAGGCTTTCTCATTTCCGGAGTTTTCCTGAAATTCACTATACCTTCAATAGCAAAAAACAGGAGATGCCCTCCGTCAAGAATAGGTATAGGCAAAAGATTTATTACTGCAAGGTTTATGCTGATAAGGGCAATAAATATCATTACGCTCAATACGCCGGCAGATGCAGCCTTGCCTGCCATATCAGCAATCATTAAGGGGCCGCCTATCTCCTTTACTGAAACAATCCCCTGCGCCATCTTCACCAATCCCACTACTGTAAGCTCTGTCCATCTCCATGTCTCAATCGCACCGTAATAAACCGCGTATACAGGGTTGACCTTTTCCACAATAAACTTCCCTGCATTCATCACACCAATCTGGCCGACCTCTTTCTCCTCGCCGAATATGGTCTTGGTCTTTTTCGTTTCAGGTGTAACCTTTATCTCAATCTGCTTACCTTCGCGTTCAACAGCAAAAAGAAGGCTCTTCCCTGTGCTTTTTCTTACAATCTCTACCATTTCATCCCATGATTTTATGGGCTTCCCATCAATAGATTTAATAATATCATCCTTCATAAAGCCTGCCGCCTTAGCAGGTGTCCCTTCTGCTATCTCGCCGAGCTGGGAAAGATTTATATGAATGCCATTAAAGCTGACAATCGTGAAAATCACAAAGGCAAGGAGAAGATTGAATACAGGCCCTGCTGCTACAATCGCAGCCCTCTTTGCAGGGCTCTTGTGCATGAATGACCTTTCCTTATCCTCTTCGCTTATTTCATCAGGGCTCTGGACCTTTAAATCCTCCTGCCCTATCATCTTTACATATCCGCCGAGCGGAAAAATGGATATTACATATTCTGTTTCCCCTTTTTTCCATCCAATAAGCTTTGGCCCGAACCCAAGGGAAAATTTTAAGACACCGACACCCATCCACTTTGCAAAAAGAAAGTGGCCGAGTTCATGGACAAATATCAAAACACCTAAAACAATCAAAAATGAAATTACTGTATTCATCTATTTAACCCCTCTTTATTAAATCTTCTGCGTGCTCCCGCGCCCATCGGTCTGCAAGGAGAACATCTTCTATTGTAACAATATCCTGCCTGATATGTCTACTCATCACCTTTTTTATAATCTTTGGTATATCAAGAAAACCGATTTCCTCTTTCAGGAATGCCCTTGCTGCAACCTCGTTTGCAGCATTCAGCACAGCAGGCATTGTGCCGCCAGTCTCCAGCGCCTCATAGGCATAAGAAAGGCAAGGAAACCTTTTTGTATCAGGCCTCTTAAATGTCAGGCTCCCTATCTTTGCAAGGTCAAGCGTCGGAAACCCGCCGTCTAAACGAAGCGGATAGCTCAAGGCATAGCTGATAGGTATCCTCATATCAGGCACGCCAAGCTGTGCAATAACTGAGCCGTCTATATATTCTACCATAGAATGGACAATGCTTTCAGGATGAATTAATACATCTATATTTTTTGATGGAATATCAAAGAGCCAGCGCGCCTCTATAACCTCCAGACCCTTATTCATCAGGGTAGCAGAGTCTATTGTTATCTTTTTGCCCATCTTCCAGTTAGGATGCCTTAAGGCGTCCTTTGGCTTAATCAATCTCTTTCTTGAAAGCGACGTGTTATAAAAAGGGCCGCCTGATGCAGTTAATATCAATCTCTTAACATTTTCATTTTTATAGCCGCCGAGCGCCTGCAAGATAGCGCTGTGCTCGCTGTCAACAGGCAGTATCTTTACCCCTTTCTTTTCTGCCTCTTTAGTAACAATCTCTCCTGCCATTACAAGGGTCTCTTTATTTGCTAAGGCGACATCCTTTTTAGCACGAATGGCTGCAACTGTAGGCACAAGACCTGCTGCGCCAACAATGGCTGATACAACAAAATCAGCATCCGGATGAGTAGCTGCGCTAATCATCCCCTCCACACCTGCGTGTATCTCAACATCAGCGCCATTGCATCTCTGCCTTAACCTTTCTGCTGCGTCTTCTTTTAATACAGAAACAATCTTTGGCCTGAAGATTTTTATCTGTTTTTCAAGGAGCGCAATATTCTCGCCTGCAGTAAGCCCGACCACCTTGAATCTGTCAGGGAATCTGCTTGCAACATCAAGTGTGTTTACGCCTATTGAACCTGTTGAACCGAGGATAACGATCTTTTTCATTTACCCCTTAACAAAACTCATATAATAATAAAGCATCGGCGCTGTAAAAAGCAGGCTGTCTATCCTGTCTAACATGCCGCCGTGTGCCGGAATCAGGAGGCTTGAATCCTTTACGCCAGCGCTCCTCTTTAACAAAGACTCTGAGAAATCCCCCAACTGGCTGATAATGCCGAAGGAAGCGCCAAGGATAAACGCATCCGTATTTGTTAAATATGAAAAGAACCAGTATCTCGCTACGAATGCCATTAAGATGCTGAATGCAAAACAGCCGAAAGCGCCTTCATAAGTCTTTTTTGGGCTGATTACATAGGAGAGCCTGTGTTTTCCAAAATATGTGCCTGCATAATATGCGCCTGCATCGCCTGCCCAGGTAACAAGAAAAAGAAAAAATATAAGGCTCTGCCCGTTACCCATACCGCGAAGAAGGATTATATGGCCCATTAGCCAGCCTATATAAAATATCCCGAAGAATGTAATAGAAACATCAGTCAGGGCTGATTCAATATTTTTAACAGTAAAGAGATGCGCAACAAGAACAAGGATAAGTATTATGCTTACTGATATAGTCGGTGAAGCATGGCTGTTTGAGGCATAAAAACTTATTGCAAGCAAAAAACCGCATATAATGCCAAGAGCAATGGAGACATTGA
>JAHFEP010000094.1:0-3246 GCA_023248415.1 Nitrospirota bacterium | reverse complement strand
CGGCTCTCACCGCTTGTCCTTATCATTAAATCAGGGTCAGGAAGACCGTTCGTATTAAGATATTTAGCGAAAAATTCTTCGGTAATCTCCTCCTTTGATATCCTGTTGTTCTTCAGGTCATCAGCCAGCGCCTTCGCAGCGTCAGTAATCTCTGCCCTGCCGCCGTAGCTCAATGCCATATTAAGGATGAGCTTCTTGTTATCCCTCGTTTCATAACTCACCTTTTCAATCCATCTCCTTACAGACGCTGGAAGCTCTTTTATTCTTCCAATAGTCTGGAATCTGATATTATTCTCCATCATCTCCTTCAGCTCGCTCTGAAGATAACTCTCAAGCAGTCTCATCAGGGCATTTACCTCCCTCTCAGGCCTCCTCCAGTTTTCAATGGAAAAGGCATAAAAGGTGAGCGCCTTGATGCCGAGTTCAATAGAAACCTTAATAATCTCCCTTACAGATTCTATCCCTTCCTGATGGCCTGCTATCCTCGGAAGATAACGTTCCCTTGCCCATCTGCCGTTTCCATCCATAATAAAGGCAACATGCCTCGGCAGCCTCTCTTTATCAATAAGGGAGAACAGTTCATCCTCATCCATCTGCTCAACATCCCGGTCTTTCAGTATATCATCAAACATCGCAGCTCCGCTTTCTTTTATCTTTGTTTCATTCATTTTGAAATTTGCATTTTGCAATTTTCAATTCTTTTTATCCCCTCTCAGGAAGATTATATATTATAAAATCACTCTTGGTCCTAAACAATTCCTCTATCTTGGATGTACTTAATATCGGCGAGGTTGCAATAAGAAGCCTGTCAAACCCCTCATTTGTAAAATCCGCTATTGTAAAGTCATCAATAAAGCCTGATACCTTCTTTATCTTCCACACCTCATTTAAAGCAACGTCATTCCATTGCAATACATATACCTCGCTGTAGAGATAGCCCCTGAATGCCTCAAAGGCATAGGTTGACGGAACATTTTTGCTAAGTATGAGTTCTGGTCTTCCATCTCCGTCTATATCCTTCACAAATAATCTGCCTTTAATCGTTGCCTTCTTCTCCCTTGCGCCTGATATATCATCTGCAAAGTTAAAGTCAAATGATGTATCATACCCGCCGTATTTGTCAGGGCTTTTCCATACCTGTTTTCCATCCATAGAATAAATTCTGATATGCTCTGTGTCATCAATTGCAATAATCTCTTCTTCGCCGTTACCATCAAGGTCAGCTATTGTAAATCCGTATATATTTACACCTTTGGGAAGGGGAAATCTCTCTCCTTCTTTATATTTCGCTCCGTCCCATTCGCATCTTTTAACATTCCCATAAAAAGGCGTTTTATCGCCAATCTCCTGGCACAGAAGAATGCTGTCGCCGCTTGTCATGGTCTGCACCCTGAAAAAATATTTCATGTCTTTCTGTATCTTTTTAAACTCGCCATCCCTCCATTCAATAACATAGGAATACAATCTGTCTTTAATCAGATTGGTTACAAATATCTCTGCCTTGCCGTCCTTGTTTATATCTGCCACATCTATATAAAGCTGATTATATGCCCTCTTTGCATCCTTCTCCTCCCATATAAGGATAAATTTCCCATCTGTATATCTATAAATTCTAATCTTGTTCCCGTTGCTTACAACTATCTCATTCTTTCCGTCTCCATCTAAATCACCAACAGATACCCATTTTACGCCAAAAGGAATCTCTTCCTTTTTCCAGAATTCCTTCTTCTTTACTACAAATGCCTTGAACTGGGGGTCATCCTCTAACGGCAGGGGGCCCTTTGGCGGCACCCTGAGGAGTGCAGTAAGACTGGCTATTGAGCTGTTATTCGGAAGCGAAACAAGCTCTGCTGTAAAAAGCGTCTTATCCTTTGACGGCGCAGTATTTACAAATAATATATTAGAAACCTTAAATGCATCGCCAATCCTTTTTGCTATTTCTTCCTTACCCTCCTTTGGATGCTCCTTTAATATCTTATCCACATCGCTGCCGGAGACTATTGTAAATCTGCCTGTCTCCTCAAGGGCATCTGCAAACTGGTCAATTATAAATATATTTGTTTCAGAGGTAGCAGGGACAACAGCAGCCTTTATCTTGCCAGATGTAAGCCTGACCTTGTCGCCCTGTTTTACATTGTCTTTTTTTCCGCCGGTTAGTATGCCTGTGGATGACTCCTGTTCAACTCCCTTCAGCTCAATATACCCGATTTCATCTTCGTGCCTGCCGAGCAGCTCTTTTGTAACAGGATGAAAAATCTCGTCGCCCTCTCTTGAAACAGACAAAATCATTCCGGGAAGAAGCCCTTTGCTCCTTCCGATATTTATCCTGATGCCGCTGCCATCTACAGAGGCGACTTTTCCCTCTGTCTTTGGAAAATAGGTCTCAAATACCTTTGCTACCTCATCAAGCCTTGCCTCAATTACATCTGCTGCCTCATTTATCCTTGTAAAAATCAAAAACAAAAAGACAGAAAGAAACAGAAAAAACCTGATTTTTTTTATCATCAAAACAATTCACCTCAAAAGAGACTTTTTAATTAATTATAGCAAACGAATTAATTAATATTACACTTAGGGCAGGGCCTTAGCCCTGCAAATGCAACCCTAAACAGCCTGACAAGCTTGAACTTATAGCATATTTTTGCAAAGTTTAAATGTTTTGGCAAAAAAAGTCAACAGCAAACAGACGCTTATTTCTGTCTCCATGTTAGATAGGCATGGAACTGCCTGAGGTGGTCGCTGTTTTCAATTACAAAGTCCATGTTGGAGATAATCAGCATCCCCGCATTTACAAGCCTCTCTATAATCGGTTTCACTGCATCAACCTTCAGGCCTGCCATTCCAGCAAGATAATCATAGGTTACAGGATAATTTATTCTGACGCCGTGAGGATCTTCTACACCGTAATCGTCAGAAAGCTTTAATATGGCATCAACCACGCGGCTTGCATCATCCCTTAAAAGAAGCGCCTCAATCTTGTTATTTGTCTCCCTTAGCCTGCTTGAGAATTTTATGAGCATCTTAATTGCTATTGTGGGATTCTTGGAGAACATCGGCTCAAAATTATCTTTATCTATTACTATTACCTCTGCATCCTTATTTGCAATAGCGCTTGCAGAACGCGGGGCATTCTCAAGAAGCGCCATCTCGCCAAAGAAGTCGCCTTTTTCCATAATTGCAAGCACCACCTCAGCGCCCCTGATATTCTTTACAATCCTCACCTCGCCTGAAATGAGAATATACATG
>JAHFEP010000093.1 GCA_023248415.1 Nitrospirota bacterium | reverse complement strand
ACCTTGTTAATTATCTTTTTTACGGCATTTATTGTATTGCCGGAAAGATGCGCGATTGAACGCCGCTCTTCCGCATTCGGCAGATCAAAGCCGACGAACGTCTGAGGAATGCCATATATACGGTCTCCGTATCTTACCATATTGAAATCCATGTACGATTCAACAATCCGCGGGCTGAACCACAACGGGTCATGCTTATCAAGCCTCTTCATAACAGCTTCAAGGGTATCTGCTGTCACTATTACAGGGTTATCTTCTTCCTTGCTTAAATCATTAAACTTTAAGAATTTAGGGACGCCATAGAATTTGTCGCAGTACTTAACTATATTACATTCTTTGTGAGACGTGATAAAGTCGTGATTGTGCCAGAGCCGGATATTACTCTCTTTTTCAATCCGATCAAAATTAAGGCACTCGATATAAGACTTATCTATTAATTTCTCCTGAAGAATATCTTCGCTGCACCTCTCACCTTTGCGTAATATTTTAACCGCCTCATTTTCAACAAGAGGCGCCACCCGCCCTGAACTTAACACGCTTAAGGCTGTTGTTGAAATAAGCCTGCCATCGTGAGGGCCAACATAATTCTTATCGCCTGCCTGGCCAGAATGCCAGGTGTGATAGATAAATTCTAACTGATGCCATAGCTCTCTTATCCCTGCATTTATCATCCTGAAAGTCATTTCATAGGGGCCGCACACATGGCCAACATAATCAAAATGTTCATCCGCTGCGCCAATGGCAATCAAATCATCGCGCTTTGCCGCCATGCATGCACCATAGTTACGGGTATGAATAAAACCTGTCTTGTCCCATAAACCTGTTGTTTTACCGTCTTTCCAATTAACACAACCTTCACCGAGCACTTCTTTGATGGTAGGGTATGAAAAAGGATAGAATTTCTTATTATTGTTACGCACCTCGTCTAAGTGCAGGACAATATTTTCGTTATTTTTAAATGACTCTATAATTGTCTCCACAAAGGTTGGCTGAAAGATCGCATCTGAATCGCAAATCACAACGATATCACCCCTGCTCTTGACTATGCCCACGTTATACATGAGGTGCTTATGATAGCAGATATTGTCGGGCATACCGATTATAACCCACTGGTCTATTGGCGAGGGCTTGTGTTTTTTTTCACACTCCTTGATCTCGGCTGCAATCTGGGGCGCTTTTCGCAAATAATATTCAATCCATAAAATCTCGTATGTATCCCTGTCAACTGTCTGCTGGTTAAGATAGCGAAGAGAATGAAAACTTTCTCTGCAAGACCAATCAAGAAGAATTATGCTGACTAACGGCTTCTTGATTTCGTTTCGAAGTAATATTTCCATGGTTACAGATTCTCTTTCATATTTTTATTTTTATTATCAGACCTTCCATTGAAAAGCCTAAACCACCATTTGGATTTGATAAAAGACAGCTCCTCTTTTAGGTTCTTTATACTCTCATCTCGCCGCAATACATCGTCTTTTAGGGCTTCCATCATCTTTTCCTTTGAGAAAATAGCCTCCCGCAAAACCTCAATATCCGCGCGGCACTCATCAATGTCCTTATTCAGTTTAATTATATCCTCATCTCTACAGGAAATATCCTGTTTTAGTGCTTCAATAATTTTTAAATTATCCGCAAGGCTCGTCTTAAACGCATTACTATAATATCTCGCTACCAAGCGCTTAGCCTCAGATACCGAAGAGGCTATAAAACATTGGGATTTATCACAATACTCTTGTAGTAAATTATCAATATTTGCGTCATTAAAATCAACCGAACCCAAACCCTGTGCAAGCGCATAGAAATTTTCTCCAAACTTAATTATATTAAACTCTTCATATCCTTCTTCAATTAATTTTATAGGCGCCGGAAAAGTTATGTTGGTCGGCTGCCAGCCTTGATCTATGATAGAAGATTTAATACTCCAAATATTATGGTCTATTGAGTAGTTTTTAAATGCAGTGCCAACAGCTAAAACAACTCCACAGTGAATATTCTTGTAGGTGTCGAGATTTTTGCCATTTTCTATCAAATCCATATCAAAATCAGAAATATATCCATCGCAATCATGCCCACAAAGTATTCCATTCTCTTTTCTGACTAAAGGAGCATATTTTTTAATGTCATTTAGCGTTGCCTCAAACCTATGATCACCGTCTAAAAAAACTAATTCAAAAACATGATCTTTGAGGATTAGGGAAGCAACATCAGAATTTGCCCTGATAGGAACAACCACATCTTCTAGCCCCTCACGACACATATTTTTCCAGAACAAGGAAAAAATGTCCTCTTTTTTAGCAATATTTGCAAGATCTGTTCCAACATTGCCCTTCCACCAGTCCACGCAAAAAAGATACCCACCGTTTTCTTGCGCAATCTTACCAAGTATTCTCGCTGAGTCGCCACACCAGCTTCCTACTTCAAGAAATTTACATCCCGGATTAGCTACTGATTCAGCAAGCGCCCTCAGTAGGATCTTTTGTCCATCAGATGGTATTTGTTTCTGTTTTATATCCATGTTTTCTAAAAATTATACTAATTACTTTCTTAAAACTTCCTCAAAAGTGAAATCAAGTTCCACAAAACCCTCAAATACGTTTTTTTCTTGAACAGAAAGATGAATAATATTCTTTCGTATATCAAAAGATTCATCTTCTAAAATAAGTTTTTCTGCAACTCCAAGCTCAATAAAAAAATCGCCAGGTATAAGGCTTAGTTTTATTCTAAACCTAAACACAATAATCTCAGCTGCATTGGTGAACTTTATAATGTGCTTACTAAATCTGGTATTACTACCATAAACCGTTATACCATCTATAGTCTTTATAGAAAAACCAACCATTGGCAATTTGACAACATCGTTAAATTTTACCTTCAAATAAAGATCAACCAAATCACCAGACCTAATGGTTGTGGGGTCATATCTTTCGCCACAAACCATAAGATAATCTATAATCTCAGCACGTTTGTTTCCGAATCGATACTCATTCTTATTATAACTTCTTCTACTAACACAGTTATCCATTTCTATGGTTTCTTCAAAAAATCTGTTCAATTCTGTTGTTTTTAACTGAGCAGGAGCTACTTTAATATTTTGGCTCACAGAAACGTTATCTTGTGGAACAATTTGATTAACAAGCTGCTTTACCTCTTCAAACGATATACCAACTGCACATTTCTTCTCCTCTGTAAGTGCTTTTAAATAATTATCTTCTAATCGAGTAAAATCCATGGGGCCTAGAGACTGTAAAACTGCGTAATATTTTGTTTTATAATGAACAATGTTAAAACCTCTGTAGCCTTCTTCAACCAAAACCGGCGAAAGCTGATAGTTTGAGATTTTTCCTGTAAAAAGTAAATCAATGTAGTAATTAGTGATGACTTTAGGTTCACCTATTTCTATAATTTTGCCTCTTTCAAGTAAAATTGCAGAGTCGCAATGTTTGACAATAGCACTGGTATCGTGGGTGACAAATATAATGGTTTTACCTGCTTTTTGAAATTCCAAAAATTGACCGTAACACTTATGCTGAAACTTCGCATCCCCCACTGCCAATGCCTCATCAACAACCAAAATATCAGGGTCAATATTTATTGCTGCTGCAAACGCCAGCCTTACAAACATGCCAGAAGAGTATATTTTTACAGGCTGGTCAATGAACTCACCGATGTCAGCAAATTCTTCTATCAAAGGCAAACGCTCTTTCATTTCATCTTTTGAAAACCCTTTTATCACCCCATTTAATATTACATTTTCCCGTCCTGTAAATTCTGGATTAAAACCTGCGCCCAATTCAAGCAGGGCAGAAATCTTGCCATTGACTATCACTGAACCAGAGGTCGGCTGCAAAATAGAACAGATAATCTGAAGGAGGGTAGATTTGCCAGAACCATTTCGTCCTATTATCCCAATGGTAGCTCCTTTAGGAACTTCAAAACTTACATCCTTTAATGCCCAGAATTCTTTGTGATATTTCTTTTTAAAAGGGTGGAGCGCCTCTTTGAACCTCTCCCCATGAGAGTTGAATAAACGATATTTCTTTGAGACATTGTTAACTGATATGGCTATCTGCTTTTGCATATTACAAAACATCAGCAAATTCGGATTTTAGTTTTCTAAAGACAAGCCCGCCAATAGCAAAGAACAATATACCTGTTCCCCAGAAATAGATTCCTAACCTATAATTATGCCAGAAAGGAGTATGATAAATAAAGGAGTATTTATAGCCTTCTACGATATAAAACATAGGGTTTAATTTAATAAAAGTTTGATATTGTTCAGGCAGCATCTCAATACCCCAGACTATAGGGGTGAGCCAGAACCATATATTCATAATTACACCCAATATTATTGCCGTATCTCTATAAAAAACATTTACCGCAGAAAACAACCAGCTAAGGCCAATACTGAATGCTGACAATGCAAAAAGATAGTAAAAAAATTGAAGATTAAAAAGAGAAAATGCCATCCCGTTAAAAAAAAGAATCATAAGAAGTATTATTAACATGACACCATGTGCAATCAAACTTGCAACAAGGTTGACAAACGGCAATATCTCGGTCGGAAAAACCATCTTTGTCACCAAGTGAGCATTGCCGGTTACTGCATTTGTGCTGGTTGTTAGAATCTCGCTGAAGGTCATCCATGGTATTAAGCCGACAGAGAAAACTACAATAAAAGGTATGTCTCCAACAGGCCGCACTCTAAAACCAACAGAAAAAACAAACCAGTAGACCAAAATTGTAAGCAAAGGATTAATTATAAACCAAACTGACCCAGCCAGTGTTCCTGCATATCGTTTCCGAATCTCCTGAACAGCCATTGTTTTTATAATATAACGGTAAGTATATATACGTTTAAAAAAGTTTACTAAAGCGGACATCTTATAAAATCCTTTTCTTTAAATAGGGACAGATACCGTTTATCCCGCCTTTCTCGGTCTTCCCTTAGGCATTGCCTTCAGTCTTCTGCCAACTATGCCCTCTACAATCTGTATAAAACCATCATCCCCACACGGTCTCCCGGTTTTAGAATTGCTTCTAATGGTATCAACCATACCATCATCATCTTTTTCCTCAAGATACAAAAGCCAGTCCTGTATCTGCTTAGTCAGGTGACAATCGTCCGATAATAGGGGATCAACTTTTTTGTATGTATGACTCCTTGCACTTGACCATTTATACTCATCTGCTTTTCCCACTATTTTAGCCCTTACAGGATTGTTCTCCACATATCTTATTGCCGCATATAAATGCGGCTCATCAAGCGCACACGAATAAAATCGCCCTTGCCATAAATGACCCACAACGCCTCTGTTTTGGTTTATACATTGGGAATATCTCATATGAAGTGTATGAAATGTCCTTGCAAGCGAATCGGTCTCCATGGGCACCGCTATAAAATGCACATGATTACTCATAAGACAATATGCCCATATTTTTAATGAATATTTTCTGCTGTATTGATGCAGCCATTGTTGATACTGCAGATAATCGGCCTCTGACTCAAAAACTTTCTGCTGGTAATTGCCTCTTTGGGTTATGTGATGCGGATAGCCTATAGCAACTGGTCGTGATATTCTCGGCATGGCTAAAATAATATCTTTATCTTTCCACTGCGATAAATGTCAATGAAAATGGTTTCTGTCCCTATTTCCCTGCTACAGCTCTGCTCTCTCAGTTACATATTCATTTCTGGGAAATGTAACCTACAGAGTGTTTAAGCCACTAAATCCTTAATTCTATACTACCTCTACTTCAGCAGCATCTATCTTTAAAGAGACCCCTTGCTGAAGTATATCTACTGAAATAACAAGGCTATGCTGTCCTGTCTTTTCAACAAGAAGACCCTCCACCCCTGCAAGGGGGCCGCTTTTAATCCTTACCCTCTGACCCTCTTTTAAATATGGATAAGGATCAAGTAACTCTTTACTTTCAGTGACCCTTTTTAAGGATATTATCTGCGCCTCTGGAATAGGCTCTGGTTCACGAGGGCTTATACCAAGAAATCTTACAACCCCATTTGTTTTTAAAACAGTTAATATATTATCGTGAGATTTATTGATGTGAACAAAAAGGTAACTCGGAAAAAGTGGAAAGCTCACCATCTTCTTCCTATCCTTCCACCTGCTAAGTCTCTCCACTGTTGGCAGGAATGCGTCTATATTAGCCCTTGATAGTCTTTCAAATACATGAGACTCGTGCCTTGACCTTACATAAATAGCGTACCAGTAAAGATCTGAATCCTGTTCGCTTTGAAGACCCTCTGATGGTGTTTCTGTGAAAGCTAAATTTTCCATTGAAGGCGACTCCATTTAAATTTGGTTAATCAGAGGTCAATAACCTCTATCCTCAAAAACCTCTCCTCACCAAATCTAAAAGGGGTCCCCCAACCCAATTCATGATATTTAAAACGTGCTGAATACTATTTATGCATAATCTTGAATAAAATATTAATTTTGAAACTTCTTTCGGCTATAATTATGGTCATATTATACATAATGTTTCTTGCAAGTCAAGATTTTTCTTATAGTTACAGCCTGTTATCCAGAATTTTTTATCCTCTGCCAATTCCGGTATATCTTATCCCTATTTCTTTCATCTTTTGGGGTTCATAAACATTTCTAAGGTCAATTATTATCGGGGACATCAGCAGCCCCTTAATCTTTATCATATCTAAATTTCTGAACTGATTCCATTCAGTAATTAATGCAATGGCATAGCTTCCGTCTGCCACATCATAAGAGTCCTTGCAGTATTTAATATTATCATTAAATATTTTTTTTGCCTCATCCATTGCAACAGGGTCGTATGCCTTAACCTTTGCGCCTCTTTTTAGAAGACCGTTTATTATATCAACTGAAGGGGCATCTCTCATATCATCGGTATTTGGTTTAAACGAAAGGCCGAGAATACCAATGGTCTTACCTTTTAGATCACCCACCATATTTACTATCTTCTCTATCATCCTCTCCTTCTGTTTTTTGTTGACATTTATCACTGCATCAACAATCTCAAAGTTATAGTTATGATTCTTTGCAATCTGTGCTATTGCCTGCGTATCCTTTGGAAAGCATGAGCCGCCGTAACCAGGGCCGGGGTGCAGAAATTTTGAACCTATTCTATGGTCAAGCCCCATGCCTTTAGCCACTGCATGTATATCTGCACCAACCCTCTCACATATATTTGCAACCTCATTAATAAAAGATATCTTTGTTGCCAAAAAGGCATTTGAGGCATATTTAATCATCTCAGTGCTCTCAACATCTGTAATCACAAATGGCGTCTCTATTAAATATAATGGTCTGTATAATTCCTTCATTATCTCAATAGCCCGAGAGCTTTCCGCACCGATTACCACCCTGTTCGGCCTCATAAAATCCTCTATTGCAGAACCCTCTCTCAGAAACTCAGGATTTGAAACTATATCAAAATTTGTCTGTTTATTATTAATCTCCTGAATAACCTTCTTTATCTTCTCACCTGTACCTACAGGAACTGTACTCTTGGTCACTATTACCTTATAGCCATTAAGATTCCCTGCAATACTCCTTGCTACATCCTCTACATAAGAAAGGTCTGCAGAACCATCATCCTTTGGCGGTGTGCCGACAGCAATAAAAATAATGAGGGAATCTTTAATCGCCTTGTTTATATCTGTTATAAAAGAGAGCCGTCCATCCTTTACATTCTTTTTAATCAGCTCCTCAAGCCCGGGTTCATAAATCGGGACTGCACCATTATTTAACATCTCAATCTTTTTTTTATCCTTGTCAACACAAACTACATTGACACCAAACTCAGCAAAGCAGGTGCCTGTAACAAGACCAACATAACCTGTACCAACAACACAGATATTCATAAACCTCTCCTCTCAATATGCATTTTTGTTAATTAAGCCTTTCCATATAGTCAACCACATTATCTTTATATCAAAGAGTAATGACCAGTTCTCTATATAAAAAAGGTCGCATTCTATCCGTTTTTCCAAGGATGTATTTCCACGCCAGCCGTTTACCTGCGCCCATCCTGTAATCCCTGCCTTCATCTTATGCCTTAACATATATTTTGGTACCTTCTTTCTGAATTCCTCTATGAACACCTGTCTTTCAGGCCTTGGTCCAACTATACTCATATCGCCTTTCAAAGCATTTATAAATTGAGGAAGCTCATCAAGGCTTGTCCTTCTCAACAAAGAGCCAAATAGCGTCCTTCTTGGATCGTCTTTCCTTGCCCAAACAGGGCCTGTCTCTTTTTCTGCATCTATTCTCATAGTGCGAAATTTAAGCATCTGGAATGTCTTGCCGTCAAGTCCCATTCTCGCCTGTCTGTAAAATATTGGGCCATTTGATGTGAATTTTATTACAGCAGCAATAATCAGCATAAGCGGTAATGTTATAATTATAGCTATAAGTGCAGCTATTATATCTGTGGCCCTTTTAATAATGATATTCCAGCCATATAATGGCGTCTCCTGAAGGCTTATTATAGGAAGACCGTCAAATTCTTCAATGCCGCCCCTTAAGGTCATGAACTCATAAAGGTCCGGCACAACCTTAATATCAACCATCTCATCGCCTATATCCTTTAATATTTCCACTGTAATATTATGCTTCTCCACAGGTAATGCTATAATAACATGGATTATATCTTTATCCTTTATAATATCCCTGATAGTCTTATAACTACCCACTACAGGGATATCTTTAATTGCCTTTATCTGGCTATATTCATCAGGAGAAACAAAACCTGCAACCTTAACACCCAGTTCAGGATGCTGTTCAATCCTTTTCAGCATATCTTCTGCCAATGCGCCTGTTCCAACTATAAGGGCATGTCTAAGATTATAACCCTTCCTCCTTAAGAACCTCAAAATCTCCCTGAAAATGACCCTCTCAATACTCATAGCAACAATTGTCATTGCCCAGAAACCTAAGAATACAAGACGGGAATATTCATACTGTCTTAATAAGAAGGTGAGGAATATTAAGATAAACACAGAAAATGTGCATGCCTTGGCAATATCAAATATCTCGTTAAAATAAGAGGACATCCTTTTGGGTCTATAAAGTCCAAAGGACTTGAAGACAAAACCCCATATTAAAAGGATAGGTATTATAAGGTAAAGATATATCTTAAATGTAGGAATACCCTTCTCAACAGGTATAAAACCGCTGTAAAAACGGATATAATATGAGAAAAACCATGACAAGCCTATTACAAAAAGGTCGGCAAGAAAAAGAAGACTTTCAAAAAATTGTGAGTGCCTTTTTAACATCTTATACTGCCCTTTGAATCTTTGCATCTCCCTGCGATATAATCACTAATCTTTTCCTTGAAAATCTCTCTATCAAACTTCAAGGCATGATTCCTGATTGCCTTCGGACCAAATCTATCAGAACTTTTCTCAAAGATGCGAACCGCCTCTGTCAATGCCTCTGATGTCTGTTCATAGAAAAATATCCCGGTTGGAGAATCAAAATCAGGCGATTGGCTAATCGCCCCTATGGCCTGATTGACAGGCGAGACACCTGCCCTACCCTTGACTCTTGACCCTTGACCCTTGACCCCTGACCCTCTTAGTGGTATCACTGTCTCAAGCACGCCTCCCTTGCCAAAAGCTATGACAGGCCTTCCTGATGCCATTGCCTCAACAGGTACAATCCCAAAATCCTCTTCACCTGGAAATATTAGTGCCCTGCACATTGAATAGAGTTCTATAATCTCCTTCTCGCTTTTCCAGCCTAAAAATTCAATATTTCTTCCTGCTATTTTTTTTAATCTCTTTTCATCCTGACCATTACCGACAATTTTAAGCGGAAACCCCAGCCTGTTAAATGCCTCAATGGCAATATCTATTCTTTTATATGGTGCAAAGGCAGAGACAATAAGAAAATAATCAGCTAAGGTATCAGAAATATTGAATCTCTTTATTTCCACTGGCGGATAAATAACATCAGCATCTCTATTGTAATATCTTTTTATTCTCTGCGCCACATGCATGGAATTTGCAATAAAATAATCGCATCTGCTGCTGGAACTAACATCCCACATTCTAAGATAATTTGCAAGAAGAGGCATGATAAATCTTGTAAATATCCCTGCTCTCTCTTCACTGAAATAATCATGATACATATCCCATACATATCTCATAGGTGTATGAATATAAGAAATAGATACAGCATCAGGTGAAGGGATTACACCTTTTGCAACACAGTGGCTGCTGCTCAAAATCAGGTCATAGCCTCTCAAATCAAACTGCTCAATGGCAGAAGGAAAAAGGGGTAAATAATGCCTGTATCTTTTTTCAACAAAGGGAAGTTTCTGAATAAAGGAGGTCTTTATACTTCTATCCTCAATTAACCTTGATACGCTTCCTTTATATGGAGCAGCGTAAACAAGTCTGCATCAGGAAAGAGATCGCAAAAGACCTCCAGCACCTTTT
>JAHFEP010000251.1 GCA_023248415.1 Nitrospirota bacterium | reverse complement strand
TCAATGTGTATAACACAATGAATGATGTGTATTAAAAATTAAACCTTGTAGAGGCGGTTCACGAACCGCCTCTACTATCTTTTATGGAGGGATTAGGATGAAAAAGATATTATGGGGAGTACCGTTTGTAGTTGTAGCAATATTAGTGGGAATAATGATTAGCAACAGTTCTGCAGCAGGAAATTACTGGGATGGCTGGCAGAAGACTATCAGATTGGATATCTTTCCTGAGTGTGGTGTGAATGTGCGCGGTGTTGGTGGAGATGATATATTACAGGCGACAGTTGATACCTATTGTGGGGTAAAGCCAGGGGGGTATCAGGGTTATATAAATCCAAAGGTAATGGATATCTACAAGAAAAAGGGCAAGAGCTATCCTGACGGCAAGGTTGGTGTTCTTGAATTTAAAAAAATAGGCGCTGCCTTTACAACAGATATAAAGGACGGAAAGCCTGTGTATGATGTTGTTTCTATTAAGGATGGAAAATCCATTGCATCAAAAGAGCCGAATCATCCATTAAATCCTGAGACCTGCGCAAAGTGTCATGCAAGCTTTGGCGGCACATGCAAGGGTTTTGTTTGCGGGAATAGATAGGTATAAAGGTGGATATAGGGGGATTATGGAGTAGGGGCACGGCATGCCGCGCCCCTATATTACTATAATGGTTCTATTTATAATCATCATAACATTGCTTTTAACACAAAACACTCTCTGGGCTGAGGGCGGAAAAGACCTCTATCTGAAACATTGCGCCTCGTGCCACCATGCAGAGAGATTAGGAACAACTGCGCCTCCTCTGATACCAGAGACCATTGGAAAAAAGAAGGATGCTGAGTTGGTTTCTGCTATTATTGATGGCCTTTCTGCTACGAATATGCCTTCATTCAAAGATATATTATCAGCAAAGGATGCCGAAGAGCTTGTTAAATATATAAAAGGTCCTGTTGGTATTCTAAAATGGGATGAAAGGGATATTTTAGAGAGCAGGGTTATCAATAATAACAGAAGTAATCTCCCAGTTCCCCTCTTAGACTATTCAAACTTCTTTATGATTGTAGAAGCAGGGACAGGTTCTGTCCATTTTATGGATGGAGATACATTTAAGATTCTGGATAAGGCGAAGATCGGCGCGATTCACGGCGGGCCTAAATACGACTATGAATTTAAGAATGCCTATGTGGTGTCAAGGGACGGCTGGATTCTGAGATATGACCTCCGTACATTTAATGAAATTGGCAGGATAAGGGTTGGGATAAATACAAGGAATATTGCAGTATCAGATGACGGCAGATACATTGCTGCTGCAAATACCCTGCCAAAGAATATTGTTATTTTAGATACGAAATCATTAGAGCCTGTAAAGATAATTAATATAGATGAGACGCCTAATGCAGTATATACACTGAAAAAGAAAAAAATCTTTATTGCTGCATCAAGGGAAAAGGGAGAAATATGGTTCATTGATTATAATAACAAGTTTAATGTTGAAAGGATAACAACAACAGACAAGCCTTTCAGTGATTTCTTTATTGACCCGAATGAACAATATCTAATAGGGACATTCCGGGGTGGAGGCCGTTTAAGCATATTTGACATTGGGGCGAAGAAGATAATAAAGGATATTGAATTAAGCGGAATGCCCCACCTTGCATCAGCCGCTATATGGAAAGATGGAAATAAAACCTTTGCAGCCTTTCCGCATATAGGAGAGCCTTTACTTACAGTAGTTGAGCTTTATAACTGGGAGATTAAGGCAAATATAAAACTCAAGGGCTCAGGCTTTTTTGCAAGGACACATGACAACAGCCCTTATATATGGGTTGATACCGGGACTGATACAATTCAGCTTATAGACAAAAAAAGCCTTGCTGTTGTTAAAGAGATTGTTCCAGAAAATAAAAAGTGGTCTATGCATGTAGAGTTTACTAAAGACGGCAGATATGCGCTGATAAGCATAAGGGAGACAGACGGCGCTGTTGTGATATACGATGCGGTTAATTTAAAGGAGATAAAGAGGATTCCGTTTGTGAAGCCGGTAGGGAAATATAACGCAACGAACAAGACAGGATAAATTATGCTTGGTGTAACAAAATTACTGTGCGAAACAATAAAGACAGAGAAGGAGATAGAGTGCGGAAAGCATTCTCCAAGGCTCCTGCAATTCTCACAGGAGAAGAGACCTGTTGTTGTCTGGAATATTACAAAGCAGTGCAACCTTCACTGCCTGCACTGCTATTCTGATTCTCAGAACCAGAACTATCAAAATGAGTTGACAAGAAAAGAGACGTTCTCTGTTATTGATAACCTGTCATCCTTTAAGGTGCCTGTTATCATTTTTTCTGGCGGCGACCCTCTTCTAAGAAAAGATATATTTGAATTAGCAAATTATGCAAGGGAGAAGGGCATCAGGTGCGCCCTTTCTACGAACGGCACCCTGATTGATAAGGAGATGGCAAAGAGGATAGCAGATGCGAAGTTTGCCTATGTCGGCGTCAGCATAGACGGCGTGGGCGAGATGAATGACAGGTTCAGAGGGATTAAAGGGGCCTATGAGATGGCAATTGCTGGCCTGAGAAATTGCAGAGAGCTTGGCGTAAGGACTGGTATACGGCTTACCCTCAGCAAAAGAACAGTAGACCAGCTACCTTTTATCTTTGACCTTTCTGAAAAAGAGGATATACCAAGGATATATATATCACATCTCGTTTATTCAGGCAGGGGCAGAAGGATAAAGAGTGATGACCTTAACCATTATGAAACAAGGAAGGCAATAGATTATATATTTAAAAAGTCAATAGACTTTAATAAAAGGGGTTTGGAGAAGGATGTTCTAACAGGAAATAATGATGCAGACGGTGTTTATCTGTTTCTAAAGGTTCTTAAAGATGACCCAGAAAAGGCGGAGAGGATATATAGTCTGCTTCAAAAAAGGGGTGGGAATTCATCAGGCGTTGCCATCGGATGTATAGATAATCTTGGCAATGTGCATGCTGACCAGTTCTGGTCTCACTACTCCTTTGGAAATGTGAAAGAAAGAAGATTCAGCGATATCTGGATAAATACAACAGACCCTGTAATGAATGTTTTGAAAAACAGAAAAGGAAAAATAAACGGCCGATGCAGCGTTTGCAGCTATTTTGATATATGCGGCGGCAATTACCGCGTAAGGGCAGAGGTGGAATACAATGATATCTGGGCATCTGACCCCGCGTGCTATCTGACAGATGAAGAGGTAGAAATTGATAGTATAGACACATTGCAATGTGCCTCTGCACAAGAAAAGGATGATTATATTGTTAAGGTTGCATAGAGATATAATCCTTTTTTTTGTGGTTATTACAGCCATTGCCTCATATAGTTTTGCAGATGAGAAAAAATGGGGAACTGCCAATCTCATGGTAATCGTGGAGAGGACAGCAGGCTCTGTAATTGTGATTGATGCAACAAGGCATGAGTTTCTTGGCAGGATATCAGGACTTGGCAATCTTACTCACGCAACAGTAAAATTCTCCCATGATGCAAGATATGCCTATGTTATAAGCAGGGACGCCACTGTCAGCAAGATAGACCTTCTATCGCTTAAGCTTGTAAAACAGGTTAAGGCAGGCGAGGACTCTGTTGGCGGCGTAATGACACAGGACGGCAGATATGTGGCTTTGAGTAATTATAAGCCAGGAGAGGTCAGGATACTTGATGCTGATACACTTGAGACAGTAAAGCAGATATCTGCAATAAGGGAATATCCTGACGGCAGAAAGGTAGAGTCAAGGACAGTAGGCATCCTTGATGCGCCTGATAACCTTTTAATTTTTTC
>JAHFEP010000250.1 GCA_023248415.1 Nitrospirota bacterium | reverse complement strand
CCCTGGCTATGAAAGAATTCAACTGCCTTACAGATGTCAATAAATATCTCTTTAATGCTGTCAAATGGTATTGGTGTGCCGCGAAAGATGCT
The DNA here is from genome assembly GCA_023248415.1 of Nitrospirota bacterium. Classification (GTDB taxonomy): domain Bacteria; phylum Nitrospirota; class CAKKRA01; order 9FT-COMBO-42-15; family 9FT-COMBO-42-15; genus 9FT-COMBO-42-15. Next base: position 3,725 of record JAHFEP010000250.1, on the reverse strand, counting down.
TCTGAGATCCTTTCCCTCAACATATTCCATGACTATGTAATGGGCTTTTGCCACGGTCTTATAAAATTTAATAAATCTCAAGTCCTCAAGCCTTTTGCCGATTTCTTTCTCCATTCTATAAGCATCAAAACTGACTGAATCCATGCTGAGTTCATCACATGGAATCTTAATGGCAACAATCTTGCTGCTGCGCATATCTTCTGCCTTATAAATAGAGCCCATAGCTCCGTGATGAATAAGTTCAAGGATTTTATAATTGTCTATAATTTCCGGCATAAGAACACCTAAATTTTAATTTTCATATATATCTATTTTAAATATAACATGCTATTCTAAGTTGTCAAGAAAAGGGATGAAAAACATTGACTTATTTTACTATCTGGCTAAAATAATATCCATGTCTATCCGAAGACTTTCTTTTCTTCTTCTCTTTTTTATCATTATAAGCTGTTCCAACAAAACACCCTCTGATACCAGCAATACCTTACGGCTGAGTATCAGCGGAGAGCCGCCGACTCTTGACTGGACTCTGGCAACAGACAGCACCTCCTTTCATGTGATTACAAATATAATGGGCGGTCTTACACAGTTTGATAATAACCTAAATCCTGTGCCTGCGATTGCAAAGAGATGGGTTATCTCCAATAATGGAAAAAGGTATGCTTTTTATTTAAGGGATGATGTATATTGGACAGATGGTGTGTCTGTTACTGCTTATGATTTTGAATATTCATGGAAGAGGCTCCTATCGCCTGATACCGCTGCTGAGTATGCATATTTTTTATATGATATTAATAATGCGCAGGAATACAATTCAGGGAAGATAAAGGACTTCTCTCTTGTAGGCATAAAGGCAATAGATAAGCATACCCTTATTGTTGATTTAAAGAAGCCTACGCCATATTTCCCGAGCATTACAACCTTTATGGTTACCTTTCCATTAAGAAGGGATATTGTAGAAAGACATGGCAGCAGATGGACAGAGCCTGAGAATATTATTACCAATGGCCCTTTTATTCTTCATAAATGGAGGCATGAGTATAAGATTGAATTAAGGCCAAATAAGAGATATTATGCCGGCAAACCTCGGGTTGAGGTGATAGAATTGTTTATGATTGGCGAGACATCAACTGCCTTGACGCTTTATGAGACAGGCGGTTTAGATATCGTTGGCATACCACCGATTGCAATACCGCATTATAAGGATAGCCCTGAATACAAAAATATGCCAATTCTGAGAAATAATTATTACGGCTTTAATGTAACAATGCCGCCTTTTAATGATGTAAGGGTAAGAAGGGCATTTTCAATGGCAATTGACAGGAGCGAGTTTCCGAAGATTTTAAAGGGCGGGGAGGTGCCTGCTGTATCATGGATACCCAAAGGTATGTTGTCATATAATCCAGATGTCGGCTTAAAATATAATCCTGCTGAGGCAAAAAGGCTTTTAAAAGAGGCAGGCTATGCTGATGGCAAAGGTTTCCCAAAGGTTACTGTTGTTTTTAATACCAATCCAGAAAATCAGATGATTGCAGAAAATTTGCAGGCGCAGTGGAAGAGGAATCTGAGTGTCTCTGTTGAGCTTGATAATCAGGAGTGGAAGGTATATTTAAAAAGATTAAAGACAGACCCGCCTGCAATATTTCGGCTCGGATGGGGCGCTGATTTTCCTGACCCTGACAATTTCATGAACCTCTTTACAACAGAGAGCGGAAACAATAATACCAAATGGTCTAATAAAAAATATGATAAATTGATTGAGCTTGCAGCAGAGGAGATGGATGTTGAAAAGAGGCTAAAGCTGTATGATGAAGCTCAGAGGATACTCTGTGAGACAGATGCGCCAATTATGCCGCTTTTTATCTCCAGCCAGAATGTGCTTGTTAAGCCCTATGTGAAGGATTTTAAGTTGAATTCAATGGATATTTTGTATTTAAAGGATGTAAGGGTAGAGAGATGATTAGATTTTTTATAAAACGATTAATATTCTCCATACCTGTCCTCTTTATTATTGCCCTCATATCATTTATTCTCATGTACACAGTCCCAGGAGGGCCATTTGACAAGGAAAAGAAACTGCCGCCAGAGATAAAGGCAAATGTAGAGGCAAAGTACCACCTTGATAAGCCAATATATAAACAGTTTGGAATCTATATCTACAATCTTGCTCTTGGCGATATGGGGCCGTCATATAAATATCTTGGAAGGTCTGTTAAGGATATTTTAAGAGATACCTTTCCTGTGTCTCTTCAATTAGGTCTTCTGTCATTTATGATTCCGTTATTCATAGGTATACCGCTCGGCATTATTGCAGCAGTATACAGAAATACATACATAGATAAAATCAGCATGTTTACTGCTGTTCTTGGCATAACAATACCACATTTTGTCCTCGGCGCAATACTTATCCTCGTATTTGGACATACACTTAAACTTCTTCCGCCTGCTTTATGGGAGGGATGGTCTAATATGCTTCTGCCTGCAATAACACTCGGCATTGGCCCTACTGCTTATATTGCAAGGCTCACGAGATCAAGCATTCTTGATGTCTTGCATAAGGACTTTGTAAGGACAGCCTTTGCAAAGGGACTGCCTTACAGCAAGATAATATTAAAGCATGTATTAAAGAATGCACTGACGCCGATTATAAGTGTAATGGGGCCTATATTAGCCGGACTTGTTGCAGGCTCATTTGTTGTAGAATATATATTCTCTATTCCCGGCATGGGCAGATATTTTATCACTGCTGTAACAGACAGGGACTATCCATTAATAATGGCAACCACAATGGTCTATGCTGTGTTGATTGTAATTGCAAATATTGTTGTGGATGTCCTGTATAAAGTAGTAGACCCGAGGGTGAGGCTTGAGTAAAGAAAATCAAAAATCAAAATTTAAAATTCAAAATTTAGGAAAAAGACCGCTAACATTACTTAATACAATAATTATTATGTTGCTAATTTTTTCTGCGGTTTTTGCTCCATTGATTGCGCCATTTTCTTATGATGAGCAGGATACTGCAAATATCTTAAAAAACCCAGACAGCAAGCATATCATGGGAACAGACAAACTCGGAAGAGACCTCTTTAGCCGCATTTTATATGGCGCGCAGATATCCCTTGCTGTTGGTATTATTGCAACCCTTATTGCAATGATTATTGGCGTCCTTTATGGCGCAATATCCGGCTATAAAGGAGGCAGGCTTGATAATTATTTGATGAGGGTCGTTGATATAATCTATGCTTTACCAGATATATTGGTTATCATTCTTATAACAATAATCATTGGCAGAGGGGTTCTTGGCATTGTATTGGCAATAAGCATTGTAAACTGGGTTGGCATTGCAAGGCTGATGCGGGGCGAGGTATTGAAATTAAAGGAGCAGTTGTTTGTTGAATCTGCAAAGGCAATCGGCGCTGGACACTGGAGGATAATTCTAAGACACATCCTGCCAAACACGCTCGGCCCATTGATTGTTACAATGACCTTCCGTATCCCTGCTGCAATCCTCTCTGAATCAACACTCAGCTTTATCGGCCTCGGCCTTGCACCGCCATTTAGCAGTTGGGGTGTTCTTGCAAATGACGGCTGGACTGCCTTAAGGTTTTATCCCCACCTCTTGATTTTTCCTGCTATAATGATATTTATTACTGTGCTGTCATTTAATATTCTTGGAGATGAACTGAAAGAGGCAATGGATCCGCAATTAAGAACAGGAGGGACAT
>JAHFEP010000092.1 GCA_023248415.1 Nitrospirota bacterium | reverse complement strand
CCACAATGGATTCCCGCAGACAAGGGCTATGTTCAATCTTAGGCGGAAAGAACAGTTTCCTGCCTTATCCGAGTTATTCATTAAGCATCATGATGACTTTCTGGTCTATCTTACAACGAATACGTCTTCAGCTAAAATAGCTCATCTCAAGAAAAATCCAAAGGTATCAATCTACTATTGCAAGCCGAGTGAATGGAGGGGTCTGAATTTCTTTACTTTCAATTTCAAAGGTAAGCCATGAAGCAGTTACGGGAGGGCGGTTTCCTAATCGCCAAGATACACCAGTTATCAGGCAGGATATTAGCCAAAAAAATAAAAGAGTATAATCTTGAAGAAATCAATCCAGCACAGGGAAGGATACTCTTTGCCCTCTGGCAAAAGGACGGTATATCAATTCAGGAATTGTCAAAAAAGACTTCATTAGAAAAATCAACCTTAACAAGTATGCTGGACAGGCTTGAAGACACAGGTCATTTAGTCCGTATTCCATCTAAAGAAGACCGACGCAAGATAATTGTAAAGCTGACTGAAAAAGACAAGAAACTGCAAAATGCTTATATACAGATATCCAAAGAAATGACAGGGTTGTTTTATAAAGGACTTACAAAAAGGGAGATGGACGAATTTGAAAAATTTTTAACACGGATTCTTGATAACCTTATAGCCTTTGAAAAAGGCAAAAAGCATGGCAGATAAAAAGAGCATAAGGTTCGGCGGATTCACCCTTATAATTCAACCATTGACAGCTAAATATAACAGAATGTAAAATATGATTATCATTAAAATGGGAAAATTTATTCCTCTTTTCATTGGTTTAATCTTGGCAATAAGCTTATATCTTTTTATTGGCTGGTGGGGCTTTCTGATAATTTTTCCATGGATTGGCATTTCTATAACTCTTGGACATTATCTGAGGCAACGGCTGCAGGATAATCAAAAGAGTCTGGGCAGAAAGATAAGCATTCTCCTCATAATGCCCATACTGTTAGTATTTGTGCCCTTTGTTAACAATGAAAATTTTCAGCTTGAGGGTGTAATACTCATTGTCTTAGTAGGTTTTTTCTCTAAAGGCTTTATCCATTTTGCGATAGCTAAACTTTTTGGACCATTAATCTGGGGAAGGGGGTTTTGCGGCTGGGCATGCTGGACCGCTGCAATTTTAGATTGGTTGCCGATAAACAAGGGAATGGCTATCAATCCAAAATTGAAAAATATACGCTATTTAACTCTTGCGCTTTCGGTTCTTTTTCCTGTGATGCTAATTTTTTTGATGAGCTATGATGTCCGAGGCAGTTATATTAATAAGGCTGAATTAAAATGGATGATTGCAGGGAATGTAATTTATTATTTTCTTGCAATACCAATGGCATTTTATTTTAAGGATAAACGAGCTTTTTGCAAGGTAGCATGTCCAGTCTCTTTGATAATGAAGGCGCCTGCCTCCTTTGCTATCATTCGGAAAAGGCCCACTGAAAATAAATGCATTGAGTGCGGGATTTGTAATAAGGTGTGTTTAATGGACAATGATGTAATGTCTTGCATCAGCCGTGGGCAACCAGTCTTAAGTACAGAATGTATTCTCTGTAATGAGTGCGCCATAAATTGCCAGGCTGGCGCTATTAGATAACGGCCTATTGACAAAGGGTTTACTTTGTTTTACAATATTAATATCGATACATAAAAAGGAGGACAGATGTCGACAACTACTATATCCCCAAAATATCAGGTAGTGATTCCTAAAAATATCAGGGAAAAGCTGCGTCTTAAGAGCGGGCAAAAGATGACGGTTGTTGCAAAGGGCGGAGTAATATACTTTATTCCTGAAAAACCCCTTTCCTTTTTCCGCGGACTTCTCAAAGGTATGGATAGAGGAGACCTTCGTGAAGATGTGGAGCGATAATGTTCCTCGTTGATTCTTCAGGATGGATTGAATTTCTTACAGATGGCCCGCGTGCAGGCGAATATGCAAAATATCTGAAAGACCCTTCAAAAATAAAAACTCCTACCATTGTGCTTTACGAAGTTTATAAAAGGATAAAGAGGGAAAGGACAGAGGAAGAAGCGCTCTTATCAGTGTCCCTTATAAACAGAACCTTTGTAATTCCATTAAGCGAGAGTATCGCCCTTTTTGCCGCTGACCTGAGCCTTCAATATTCCCTTCCAATGGCAGATGCTATTGTTTATGCAACTGCACTGGACGAAGAATGTAAGGTTGTAACCAGCGACGCACATTTTCAGGAACTTGATAAGGTAGTCTTTATTTAACGCTCAATCTCCTTGAGGCTAAAATATGTTTTTGTAGCCTGAGCAGTAAAGAAGTCTACACACTATGACAACTATAAAAAAGGCATTGGCGCTTATTACCCCTCTATCTGCATTTGTTGTTGTTTATTGACGCAAAATAGTATTCTTACGATGACTCTCAAATGGAACTATTTTATGATTAGTTAAAGGTATATATAACCTAAAATTAAGTTTTTAATTTTTTAAAAGGAGATGCCATGTTCATCGGACATTACGGAATAGCACTGGCAGCAAAGAGGGTTGATAAGAACATTCCATTAGGACTTTTGTTTTTTGCTACACAGTTTGCAGATATACTGTTTTTTACTCTTGTGCTTTTGGGGATAGAGAGCATGTCTTTTGTTCCGGGGATTACTGTGGTTAGTCCGCTTGATTTTACATATTACCCATATTCACACGGACTTGCAGCTTCTCTCATCTGGTCTGGGCTGTTTTTTTGTGGTGTTTAAGATAGCGCCATCAAAATCTAATTCTAATAAAAATACGATTGCCATTGCCATTGGAGCCACGGTATTATCGCATTTTCTGCTTGATGTAATTGTTCATAGAGCAGATTTACCGCTGTTAGGTGGTGATTCGTATAAGATCGGTTTTGGTCTCTGGAATTATGTTTTTGCTTCTTCCTTGATTGAGCTTCTGATATTCCTTTCTGGTTTATGGATATATCTTAAATCAACAAAAGAAGCCACATTTGTAGGAAAGTATGGCATGATTATTTTTTCAACCTTTGCAATTGTCATGTGGATGGCGAGCTTGCTTGCTCCAACTCCTTCAGATTTTAATATAAGAGGTTTTGCAATATTCGGGGTTGTGTTTCAATTAATAGTTATCGGAATTGTGTCATGGTTAGACCAAAGGCGGATTTAAAATGGTGAAGTCGTAGCTATTTAATTCTTGCCTTACCGCTTAAACTCCTGTATTATACCTTTATAAACAGGAGGGCTTTATGGGCAACAAGGACATAAGCAATGCCTTCTCTGAGCTTTCCACACCTCTTATTGCAGATGCCTGTCTGCGATTGAAACTTCAGCTTCGTATTGCTCCACCTAATATCCGTTCAATAATATCAGGAACTCGTATTGCTGGCAGGGTTTTCCCAGTAAGACATTATGGAAGTGTGGATATTTTTCTTGAGGCAATGGGAAATGCAAAGCAAGGAGATGTCCTTGTTATTGATAATAACTGTAGGACAGATGAAGGCTGCATTGGTGATTTAACAGCCCTTGAAGCTAAGGCCAGTGGATTTTCTGGAATAATAGTCTGGGGTTGCCATCGTGATACCACAGAGCTTATACAGATTGGCTTTCCTGTCTTCAGTTGTGGCACATGCCCTTCCGGGCCTCAGAGGCTTGATGAGCGCCATTCTGATGCGCTTACATCAGCACGATTTGGTAATTTTGAGGTAACAAGAAATGATATTGTCTTTGCTGATGATGACGGCGTCCTTGTTGTCTTAAATCAAAAGATAGATGAACTCTTTTCTACAGCCCGCACAATCTACCAGACAGAGCGGAAACAGGCAGAGTTAATAAAGAACGGAAAAAGGCTTCGTGAGCAGCTTAGGTTTGATGAATACCTGAGTAAGCGTGTTGCTGACCCTTCTTACACCTTCCGCAAGCACCTCAAGGCACTGGGTGGGGCGATTGAAGAGTAGAGAAAATATGTTATTTTTAGCAATAAGCACCCCGCATCCTTCAAGACCAGAAGACGTCAAAGATGCGAGGGCAAAATTCAGGGTTTGGATTGATAGTCTAAAATTAAAGAAGAAGGTAGTCTGCTTTTATCCAAGGGTTGGTAGAGGCTCTGTCGTAATCTTTGATGTAATTTCAAATGATGAACTCCATGACATTATGACGCAATGGCTAAACATTGTGCCAGTGAGTTTTGACATTTATCCTTTAACAACAACTTGAAGCATTGGACTTTCTACTTTTCCCTCTCCCCACAGGGGAGAGGGTTGAGGTGAGGGGGCAAAAAAATGAGCAGCCAAGACAAAAAATCAGAAGCCATCAATCAACTGCAAACACTACGAAACATCGGCCCTAAAATGGCAGAGAAACTTTATGCCCTTGGCATTAAAACACCTGAACAAATGAAAAAGGCAAATCCTGAGAAGCTATTTAAACAGCTTCATACTATCTATCCCAAAGTAGACCTCTGTGAGCTGTATGTCTTTAGAGGGGCTGTTTTAGACATCCCATGGTGGAAATGTAAAAACCTTAGTAGGAAACATAAACAAAAGTTTTGAATACTTACTAATGAACTACACCGATGTTCTTAAAAAACTAAAATCCCTTTCAAATCCAGAAGCCGTGGCAGGCATGGCGAAGTTTGGGATTAATCCAGAGAATACCTATGGTGTCTCCATTCCCAATTAGAGAAAAATGGCTAAGCAAATTGGAAGAGACCATGCGCTTGCCCAGCAACTCTGGTCATCCGGGATCCATGAGGCGCGGATACTTGCAGGCATGATTGATGAACCAGAAAAGTTAACAGATAAACAATTGGAAAATTGGGTAAAGGATTTTGATTCTTGGGATGTATGCGATCAGGTTTGCAGTAATCTTTTTGATAAGACTCCATTTGCCCATAAAAAAGCCGTGGCGTGGAGCAAGAGAAATGAGGAGTTTGTCAAGAGGGCAGGCTTTGTCCTGATGGCTGCATTATCTGTCCATGACAAAGAAGCAAAGGATAAGGAATTTGCAAAATTTTTTCCAATTATTAAAAGGGAGGCTATGGATAATAGAAATTTTGTTAAAAAAGCAGTCAACTGGGCATTGAGGCAGATTGGAAAAAGAAACATTAATTTAAATAAAGAGGCTATTAAAACAGCAAAAGAGATTCAAAAGATAGATTCACTGGCTGCAAAATGGACAGCCGCTGATGCGATTCGTGAATTAACGAGCAAGGGTGTTCAAAAAAAGATTACTGCTGCAAAGCAACTCCCTTAGCAAGCCTGCCGAGCGTGGCAACAGCACTATATCTGATATAGTGCTGTTGAAAAAACTTCCAGATTTCATTAAGAACTTAGCGGAGACATATATTGGCTGCATCTCTGGCGCAATGATGAAGGATGAATACATGGAGGTTCTAAAATCAGCAGGGTTTACAGATATGAAAATAATTCACGAAACATCATATCCAACTGAGTATATTGACCATGACCCTATTATAAAGGCAATTGTTGAGAACCTGAAAATACCACATGAAAAGGCAAAGGAGCTTGCAAGCTCAGTTAAAAGCATAAAGGTCTCTGGGTTGAAATTAAATTGACCTGAAAACGAATTAGATTCTTATCTGCACTGTTTTGAGAAGAAAGGATGATAAAAGATAGAAATTTATAAATAGTTGTTGACAATATGACATCTCTTATGGTATTCTTGTCAACAGATGTTGAAGGGATGTCAATAAATGTTGAGTAATTTGTTCTCATCAAAGACTCGTGCAGGGCTTTTAGACCTGTTTTACAACCATCCTGAAGACAGGTTTTATATGCGTGAAATCGCAAGGAGGCTAAGAAGGGATGTCTCTGGAATCAAAAGAGAGCTCTCAAACCTTGAGCATATAGGACTCCTTACCAGCGAAAAGAAAGGCAACCTCAAATATTATTCTGCCAATAGAAGTTCTCCAATCTACAATGAGATAAAAGGGATAATCCTCAAGACCACAGGCGTAATAGGTTCTGCAAAAGAATATCTTGCGCCAATAAGCGGAATAAAAACCGCCTTTATCTACGGTATATCTGCAAAGGTGATTGATAAAAAGATGAATGAGATAGACCTGCTGATTATCGGCTCTGTTAATATAACAGAATTGAATGATGCAGTAACACAATTAGAGGATAGGCTAAAAAGGAATGTAAACTATCTTGTCTTTGATGATGATGAGTATAAAAAGAGAAAAGAGGAAAACGACCCCTTCCTGACAGATGTCTTAAAGGAGAAAAAGATAATGTTGATAGGAAGGGAAGATGAATTATAGCGAGCTAATTGAAAAGGGGCTTGCAGAAAGCAAGCCTCCTAATTTAAGCGAGATAAAGAATTTGCAGCAGCGAAGTTATAGCGACCTTAATGCCGCAAAAAATGTTCTGGATACAGACAGGGAATGGGCATATATCATTGCCTTTTATGCAATGCTAAGAATATTAAAAACATTGGTTCGTGCTGAGGGGCTTATATCAAAGGGAATAGACGAATCAAAAAATATCATTGTGATTGCAGGTTCAATTCTTGAGAAGGACTTTAAGAGTCTCTTAAACAAATTAGACAGGATGCGGAGACGCACTGAAAATTTTATAAAGGAATACAATAAGCCGATAACAAAATATGAGAGCCAGCAGGCATTAATAGATGCAGAGGATTTCGTCAATAAGATAAACAGCATAATTAAAGAAAGGCATTCGCAGCTTTTACTGATATAGACAATTTCCTCTTTAAAATATTAAAAGAGGATAAATAATCGCCTTATGAGTATGAGAAGTAAATAAAAAGATATATTATATAGAGGCGAGACGGAAGGAGGTGAATTAATTGGCTATTAAAAAAGCAAAAAAAACAGCAAAGAAAAAGACAACAAAGAAGAAAAAGTGTTAGTAGTGAAAACTACAGGCTAAGACTTAGCCGGGGATAACATAGTTATCCCCGGCAGATTTTATTCCTTTGCCATTTTTTTTCTTGCCGTCTGTTTTTGATTTATACAGCAGGAGAAGACAACAGGCAGGATTCTTCTGATTTCTTTGCTGAGTCCTCTTTTCCCATCAATACCCAGCAGTCTCTGTTCTTTAATATCTCATTTACAAATTGTGTATTCAATGCATGACCGGATTTTCTGGCAATTATATGTCCAACAACAGGCATGCCGATGAGCGCTATGTCCCCAAGAACATCCAATATCTTATGACGGACAAATTCGTCCTCAAATCTCAAACCCTCTTCATTAAGTACGCTGTCATCGCCGATTACAATAGCATTTTCCAGAGAGCCTCCCTTTGCAAGCCCCATTGCCATCAATTCCTTCACCTCATTTAAAAAACCGTATGTCCTTGCATGTGCGATTTCTCTTTCAAAATTTCCATTATCAGGTGTATAGGATAAAGTCTGTTCCTCTACAACTGGGTGCTCATAATTTACATAAAAGGTGATGCTTAATCTTTCAGCAGGTTCTATTATGATTGATTTATCGCTATCAGACAGCTTTATCGGTTTAATTATCTTTATATAAGGCTGAACAGCCTTCTGCTTTTTAATCCCTGCTTCCTTTATCAATGAAACGAACGGGGCAGCGCTTCCATCCATTATAGGCACCTCAGGAGCATCTATCTCCACCATTGCGTTATCTATGCCCATTCCGGCAAATGCTGCCATCAGATGCTCAATGGTATGCACAGAATTGCCGTTGTAGCCGATGGTAGTAGAGAATCTTGTATCTGTGATATTTTTAACAACGGCCTTTGTAGAAGGATATTTATTGCCCATATCCTTTCTAAAAAAGTGTATGCCTGTGCCTTCCTGAGCAGGTCTTACTGTTAGATTTGCCTTGTGGCCAGTATGAAGCCCTATACCCGTGCAGGTTATAATCTTTTCAATTGTTTGTTGATTGCGAAGACCGTTTTTCATAATAAAATACACCTTTACACCTATTGATATAGCAAGTCCTGTGCCAGTAGTATTTATAGAATGTATTAAACGGTTAACCTGTTATTTTATAAGGGGTTTTAATGAAGAGGTTTTTTATTTCTTGAGGATATTAATCATATAAATTGTTGCAAAAAAACAATTTATAAATTCAATTATGTGGCTTTTTAACAACTAAGATTTCAATAAAAATATAAAATTTTACAGCAGTTTGACAAAGATGCCTTTTTGTGCTATTCCTTAAACAAGACATAAAACAGGAGGTTTAAAAATGAAAAGATTACTTACGGCGGTTCTGTTATCAATGGTAATATTATTGCAGTATTCAATTGTCTTTGCAGAAGAGGGCGTTGGAGATAAGTTTATCCTTGAGCTTGAAGGCCGCTACTGGATACCAAAGTTAAAGGCTAACCTTAAACTCTCTGACTATAATACAATGGGTGTGGAGATACTTGGGACTGATATAAATATTAAGGATGACCTTGGGATTAAGGATGAGAATTTTTTTAGCGGAAGGCTCATCCTGAAGCTCGGCAATAGCAAGATAAGATTTTCATATCTGCCGATAAGATATGAAGGAGACAAGCAGGTTACTCAATCCGTTTCTTTTGGCGGTACCACATATACAGCAGGCACTACTGTAAAGACAGAGTTAAAGGCAGACATGTATGACCTGACATACGAGTATGATGCATTGAAGACAGAGTTGGGTTTTCTCGGCATAATCATTGGTGTTAAATATTTTGACCTATATGCAAAACTTGAATCAACAGGATTCAAAGAGGAAGGAAAGGGACAGGCGCCGATACCTGTCATCGGCCTTGCAGGAAGGATTTATCCAATAAAATACTTTAATGTTTCTGGCGAGATTACAGGACTTACAGTAGGAAAGGCAAGCATCTATGATGCAGAGGCAGCAATTAATATAAATCCGATACAGTATGTTGGTATATCCGGCGGATATAGGATTATAAGGTTTTCAGCAGAGGGTGACAATGAAAAGGACAAGGCAACTCTAAGGCTTCATGGCCCGTTTGTTGCTCTGATGGTAAGATTTTAATGTGTTGTCCCTAACAGTTCTGTACATTTCTGGTATGTCATTCCCGCGGCGTTTTTGAGCGGGAATCCACAAATAGACAAAACTGGATTCCTGCCAGAGGCATGCAGGAATGACAAAAAGTGTAAAGCTATTTATGAGACACTACACTAAATCAATCTCTAACAGTTCTTAGGATGAGCAGGCCTATAAGAAAAAAAGCGGCAAGGGAAAGGATTGCAGGCCTCTGGCTTCCGAATGCAGTGGATATATAGCCAAAGACCAGAGGTCCTGCTATAGCAGATGATTTTCCTACAAGTGAATAGACGCCAAAATATTCTGCCTCTTTCTCTTTAGGTATAAACCTTGTATATAATGCCCGTGTTGCTGACTGGACTGTGCCGAGCCATAGTCCTGCAAAGGATGCCAGCGCCCAGAACTGGGTCTTTGTATGCACAAAGAAGGCTGTAACTGCTACTAATGTCCACATTATGAGCGCTAACATAACCACATTTTTATGCCCCCATACATCAGATGGCTTTGCCATAACAAAGGCGCCAATAAGCGCTGAGACCTGCACAATTAAGTAAAGGACTATCAGTTCTTCGTGTGCAAATTTCAATGTGGTTGCAGCGAATATGCTTGAGAATACAATTACCGTGTTCACGCCGTCTTCATATATAAGATAAGCCAGCAAAAACCTTCTCGGATTTCTTTTCCCCCATATCTCTTTTAAGGTTTTTATTGTTTGGCTAAAACCCTTAATCCCTGCCTTTACAGCAGAGAATTTTCCTTTGAAGTTTGACGGCAGAAAAAGAAAAGCCGGCATTGAAAATACAGCAAAAAATGCGGCTGTCATCAGCCATGTAAATTCAAATTTCCCGGATTTTATTAATGGAAGGGCAATAAGAAGGGAGATGATAGAGCCTGCGTAGCCAATCCCAAATCCCCATGCAGAGACCCTTCCATGATACTCCTTTGGGGCTATTACTGGAAGAAAGGAATTATAAAAGACAAGGCCGCCTTCCATGCCGATATTGGCCAAAACTATCAATGTGAATCCTTCAAATACCATTCCCTTTCCAAGCACAGAAAGGCCTGCGATGGCAGATATGCTAATTAAGGTGTAGAAAAAAAGGAGCCTCTTTCTTATCCCGCTGTAATCTGCGATACCGCCTAAGAAAGGGGAGGTCAGCGCCACAATTGCCATGCTTATAGATATTGCCCTTCCCCACCAAAGGTCGCCGAGCCCGCTTTCATTTCCAACTATTGCCTTGACATAATAAACAGGAAAGATAACAGATACTATAACTGCGGAGTAGCTTGAATTTGCAAAGTCAAAGAGCGCCCAGCTTATGATATGTTTTTTATTCAGTTTCATCACGCAGATAATTGCTGTGGAGGGTTTGGGTTATTTAACCTCCCATATCAGCTCTGTGTTTCCAAGAAATCCTGTAAGTATAATGGTTAGTGATTTTGCATTTGCCA
>JAHFEP010000249.1:2252-3877 GCA_023248415.1 Nitrospirota bacterium | reverse complement strand
AATTCAAATCCATTTTCAGGATATCTAATCACTCCATTAAGATTTGTAGAAATAGGGTATATCTTCTGGTTATTTACTATAATCCTTGCGTCTTTGGAAAGCATATTTAACCAACGTAATGTCTCTAATATCTCAAAGCCTATCAGAAAATCTACTTCACCTTCTTTAATAATAGGCGAATAAACCCTTTTCCCAAACCTCACCTGACTGATAACAGAGCCGCCCCTCTGTGACATGCCGTGAATATCGCTCTTTTTAACATCATAACCAGCAATATGCGCCGCCTCTGATAATATATCACTAAGAAGGAGCACACCCTGTCCTCCAACACCGGTAAATAAAAGGTTTATTGTTTTGATGACAGGTTTTCTTTTCAAGACCTGATTGCTCCTATACCGCATAGATTAATGCACAATCCACAGCCATTGCACAGCATTGGATTAATTGCAACAAGGCTGAGATTATCCTTTTCTATCCTTTCAAGCGCAGGACATCCTATTTTTAGACATGCCATACAGCCATTGCAGACTGATAAATCCACTGTCAGAGAAGGCTGTCTTTGAACCCTGGCCTTATGTTTTAAAAGCACGCATGGTGATTTAGAAATTATGACTGACGGAAGACTCTGATTTATCTCTTCTGATATTATATTTTCTATCTCGCCAGGATTAAATGGATTGATATGCCTTACCCTCTCCACACCAAGCGCCCTGCATATTTCAGCAATATCTATCTCCTTTGTCTTCTCGCCTTTTAATGTAAAGCCTGATGAAGGGTGGTCCTGCCTTCCTGTCATAGCTGTTGTTGCGTTATCAAGGATTATTACTGTAGTAATCCCCTTGTTGTAGACAATATCCATCAACCCTGTTATCCCTGAATGTAAGAAAGTAGAATCACCAATAACAGCAACAATCTTTTTCTTGTCTTTTTCTTTTAACACCTTTTCCATTCCAAATGCCTGGCATATACCAGCGCCCATACAAAGTGTGCTGTCTATTGCATTATAAGGCGAGAGTGCAGCAAGTGTGTAGCAGCCTATATCGCCTGCAACAAAAAGACCGAGTTTTTTTAATGTATAGAATATCCCAAGATATGGGCATCCTGCGCACATAATAGGCGTTCGGGCTAAAAGCTTGCGGTCATTCCTTTTTGTCTTTTTTCCCCTCCCAAAAAGCGCATCTTCAACAATATCAGGATTAAGCTCGCCAGAAGAAGGGATATTCTCTTTGCCAACAACATTGATGCCAATGGCCTTTATCTCATTTTCTAAGAATGGATCAAGCTCCTCAACAACATAAACCTTCTTAAACCCCTTTGCAAATTTTTTTATAAGATTTGCAGGAAGCGGATATGTCATGCTGAGCTTTAAAACAGGAATATCTTTGCAAACCTCTTTTACATATTGATATGCAATACCGCTTGTTATAATCCCGATTTTGCCCTTTTTATTACCTGATAATCCCCCCTTCTCCCCTTTTACCCCTCTGTATCCCCCCTTAGTAAGGGGGGAATTATCTTCACATCTTGTATATGAAAATCTCTCTGAGTAGCCCTGCAACCTCTTTAGCCTTTTCTCAACAAACAAATGCCTCTCCCTTGCGTATGAAGGGATCATAACAAATTTA
>JAHFEP010000249.1:0-2152 GCA_023248415.1 Nitrospirota bacterium | reverse complement strand
GGGGGAATTATCTTCACATCTTGTATATGAAAATCTCTCTGAGTAGCCCTGCAACCTCTTTAGCCTTTTCTCAACAAACAAATGCCTCTCCCTTGCGTATGAAGGGATCATAACAAATTTATCTATATTATCCGGGATAGCTGTTTCTTTGATATGCCTCTTTGGTTTTTTTATACTGACTAATGACTTGGAATGGGAAATCCTTGTAGTTGTCCTGAGTAAAACTGGTGTGTCAAATCTTTCGCTTATTTCAAATGCAAGCCTTGTAAAGTCATAAGCCTCTTGGCTGTCTGATGGTTCTAAAAGAGGAATTTTTGCAAAACGTGCATAATGCCTGTTATCCTGCTCATTCTGCGAGCTGTGTATGCCAGGGTCATCTGCAGTAATTATAACAAGACCAGCATTAACACCTGTATACGAAAGTGTCATCAATGGGTCAGCAGCAAGATTAAGGCCAACATGTTTCATTGCAGCAAGCGCCCTTGCACCTGCCATTGATGCGCCTGATGCAGCCTCTAATGCAACCTTTTCATTCGGCGACCACTCTGCATATATTTCAATATATCTTTTGGCAATGTTTTCTAAAATCTCTGTGCTTGGAGTGCCAGGATAGCCTGCTGCAAATCTGACCCCTGCATCGTAAGCGCCCTTTGCAATTGCCTCATTGCCTGACAGAAACTCTTTCACAAAAACCCCGTTACTTCTTTTTATCTTCTTTTTTCTCCTCGCCCTTTAATATTTTCAGCCTTGCCGCTCCCTCTGCTGCCCATGGAGAGGAAGAATAATCTTTCACAAGCGCTTCGTATTTACTCATTGCGTCATCCTTTTTATTAAGGACTTCATAGAGCTTGCCTAATTCAAAATATGCCTGGTCTTTTCCAAAAACAGAACTATCGGAAATTATCCTGTTTAAGCTCTCTATTGCCTTGTTATAATCCTTTTTTGCAACATATACATACGACAGCTTCTGCATAACAAGGCCAAGGAGTATTTTATCACTGCTGTATTTATCAATAAATTTTTTATATGCCTCATCTGCCTTGTCAAAATCATTCATTTTAAAATAGGCATTTCCAATATTATACTGTGCAATGCTTGCGGATTTGCTATTAGGATACAGTTTAATCACTTCCTCAAAAAGTTCAATTGCCTTTTTATATCCATCGGCTGAGCCTTCATAGTAATGCCGCACTGCCTGATATTCCAATGCTGCTGCCTTTGTGTTTACATGGTTTTTATAAAGATAAAAGGAAAAGATTGATGCGCCAATTATTAAAAAAGCAGCAGAGGCAATAAGAACAATTCTAATATTTTTTTCAATGAAAAACGTTATCCTTTCCATCGTGCTTATAAATTCATCAGGTTTCTTTAATGTGTGTGTAATAACCCTTTTTCTATATGTCATATTCAGACCCCTTATAATTTTTTAATAATATTCCTTGAATTATTAAAGATATCCTTAATCATCTTTTGCGACACACCTGCGCCAAGCAATATTCTCTTTGCAGTATCATCTGATGCAAGGTCTCCTGGCTGATGGGAATCAGTATTTATAACCAGTCTTGCCCCAGCCTTTATTGCCTCTGAGGCAACATAGCCGTTTGTATACGAATGACCATGCCTTGTTGTAATCTCAAGACATATACCTCTTTTTTTTGCAAGAAGAATATCTGACAGAGCTATCAGCCCAGGATGTGCAAGTATGTCAATCTCTGAATTTAATGCAGCCCTGTTTGTCCCTAAAGGCACTGGCTCTGTTATTGTTTCTCCATGAACAAGGACAATCCTTGCGCCGAGCCTCCTTGCCTCATCTGCAAGGCTGCCAATTGTATCAGGTGGTATATGCGTCAACTCCACACCCGGAATCGCCTTTATATTCCATTTGCTGTTTATAACCTTACAAGCATCAACAATCCTCGGTATCATAAAATCAAGATTAGAGATATCTGCATGGTCAGTAATCGCAATTGCAGAATAGCCCATTACAAGCGCCCTTCTGACAAGCTCTGTCGGCAAAAGCACGCCATCGCTGAAGAGTGTATGGGTATGTAGGTCAATCATAGTGTTCGTAATTTATATAATAATAGTAGTTGAAAGTCAATGAAAACTTTAGCCCTTTCAGTATATTTTTACAGAATTATAAGCTTTATTT
>JAHFEP010000248.1 GCA_023248415.1 Nitrospirota bacterium | reverse complement strand
GATAGGGTAACTGCTAAGGAGATTAAGAAGTATATTAAGTATCATCGTGAACAGAAAAGTGGGCAATTGAAGTTTTTTTGAAAAAGAAGCCCCGCCCTGTGGGCGGGGTAATTCACTGCCTCTTCCCGAAACTCTTTTGTGTGCTTCCCGTATGGAATTCTTTCCATTTGACACCTCCAGTTTGTATTATACCAAACTTTCGTGTCCACTTTATTCAGCTTACCTCAAGCAAATTCGTTAACAGTATCAGCTTCAACAATCTCCAAAAACCCAATCTCTTCTTTGATAGCCTGTAAGAGTCTTTTTACATCTTCAACAAATGCAACTGGGATGAGGACTTTTATTAAGCCGATTTTGGCGTCCATTGTCCTGACGGATGATAAGCCCTCATAGGCATCAACTGTGAAATTAAAATATGCGATGTCATGCGGCCTGATTTTTATGAATATTTCTACTGCCTCAGACTGCCTGCTCACTGAATACACCTATTTTTCTGAATTTCTCATATCTCTTTTTAATCAATTCATCAGCAGGGATAGCCTGCAGCTCATTCAAGTGCCTCATAATTACCCCACCAAGTGTCTTTACCATCTCCTTAGGGTCTCTGTGCGCACCGCCCAAAGGCTCCTTGACAATCTCATCAATTACACCGAATCTGTATAAATCATCAGCTGTGAGTTTGAGTATTTCCGCTGCCTCTGATGGTTTTGCACTGCCATCCTTCCATAGTATTGGAACACAGGCTTCTGGCGATATAACAGAATAAATAGAATGTTCGAGCATCAGTATCCTGTCGCCGACGCCAAGCGCAAGTGCGCCACCGCTTCCGCCTTCTCCTGTTACAGTAACTATTATCGGCACCCTGAAATGTGACATCTCCATCAGGTTTCTTGCTATTGCCTCTGCCTGGCCCCGTTCTTCTGCTCCTATGCCCGGATATGCGCCAGGCGTATCTATGAAGGTTATAATCGGCCTGGAAAATTTTTCTGCAAGCCTCATTATCCGTAAGGCCTTTCTGTATCCTTCTGGATTCGGCATGCCAAAGTTTCTAAATACATTTTCTTTAGTTGTCCTTCCCTTTTGATGGCCGATAACAACCACTGGTTTATTTTCAAATTTTGCAATGCCTCCTACAATGGAGTTATCATCGCCAAATGACCTGTCGCCGTGAAGTTCAGTAAAGTCAATCATGAGGGCGCTGATGTAATCCAATGCATAGGGTCTGTCTGAGTGCCTTGCTATCTGTGTCTTCTGCCATGGGGTGAGTCTTGAAAATATCTCTTTCTGTATCTCCGCAGCCTTTTCCTCAAGCCGTCTAATTTCATCAGCCACCCTGCCTATCTTGTCAGGCGGATAGCTTTTTAGTTTTTCAATCTTTTTTTCAAGCTCTGCTATAGGTTTTTCAAACTCTAAATAGTCTCTCAATTAAATGTCACCGTATCCTTTCCAAGAAAATTCTCAATCTCAGTTATTAATGACCTTGTAGGGTCTACCCTGATGTCATTATTAACAGCAATAATGGATTCGCCGTGATTTGGTATGGTCATGCTGATATATACAGAACAGTCACCGCGATATCTTAAAAGTATCTCCTTTAATTGTCTGAGTTCATTCTGTGACAGGGCAGTGGAGTTCACTTTGATATTGATTTTTGAAAGCTGTTTATTTTTTGCATCAGATATTGTTGTTATCTTTGTCGCCTTTAGCTTTATTCCCTTTTCGCCCTTGTCAATGCTTCCAGTTATCAGAAGAGGGGCATCTGTATTGAACAGATGGTTTGATGACCTGTAGATATCTGGGAAAACAATCACATCTACAGTGCCATAGAGGTCTTCAATCCTCAGGTACGCCATTTTATCGCCTCTTTTAGTTGTTGTATTTTTTATTTCTGTAATTATGCCGCAGATATTCACCTCTTTTTCATCAGGTAATTCAGCTAATGCCTCTGAGGTAGTGGCTTCAAATCTTTTAAGCTCTGCTTCATAATTGTCCAAAGGATGGCCGGTAATATAGAAGCCGAGCGTGTCCTTTTCAGATTTCAGCCTTACACCTTCCTCCCACTCAGGCAAATCAGGTATTGATTCAGATGTGTCATCCTGCTCTGTCTGCAGGCTGCCGAAGATATTTATTTGATTAAGCGCTGATTCTTTTTTTATCTGGTTTGCCTTTTCCATTGCTTTTTCATAAACAGCCGTAAGCTGGGAACGTTTCATATTAACAGAGTCAAAGGCGCCGCACTTAATCAGGCTCTCTATCACCTTTTTGTTTACCTTTCTCAAATCTGCCTTTTTGCAGAAGTCAAATATTGAAGCGAATCTTCCTGATGACTCCCTTGCTGTGATAATTGCCTCAATAGCAGCCTCGCCAACATTTTTTACTGCTGCAAGGCCGAATCTTATGCCTTCCTCTACAATGGTAAACTGCATGCTGCTCTCATTTACATCAGGAGGCAGTATCTTTATGCCCATTGACTTACATTCCCTTATATATCTGACAATCTTGTCAGTATTGCCCATCTCACTTGTAAGCAGGGATGCCATAAATTCAACAGGGTAGTTTGCCTTCAGGTATGCAGTTTGATATGCAATCAATGCATAGGCAGCGCTGTGGGATTTATTAAACCCATATCCTGCGAAATACTCTATTAGCTCAAATATCTTCTCAGCCTTTTTCTCATTTATCTTATTCTTTTTGGCGCCATCTATGAAGGTCTTCTTCATCTTCTCCATTTCTTCTGGTATCTTTTTGCCCATTGCCCTTCTGAGTATGTCTGCTTCAGCAAGGGAGAAGCCTGAAAGGACATTTGCAATCTTCATGACCTGTTCCTGATACAGGATAACGCCGTAGGTCTCTTTTAATATAGGCTCAAGTTCAGGAAGCTCATATTTTATTGCAGTAAGACCGCGTTTTCTCTTTATGAAGTCATCCACCATGCCGCTGCCTAACGGACCAGGCCTGTAGAGCGCAACAAGGGCAATGATGTCTTCAAATGTTTCTGGTTTTAATCTTACCAATATCTCACGCATGCCTGAGCTTTCAAGCTGAAACACGCCAAAGGTCTTGCCTGAAGATAGCAGCTCGTATGTCTTCGGGTCATTTAACGTGATTGTTTCAATAAAAAAGGCGCAAGGCTCAGGGCTCAGGGCGCAAGGTTCAAGAGCAGAGCCGTCATTTTCCATTTTGCCTTTAGCCTTTAGCCTTTTGCCTTGATTTATAAGCTTTACTGCATTATCAATAATCGTAAGTGTTGTCAGTCCGAGGAAGTCAAATTTTATAAGCCCCACCTTCTCAATGAGCTTCATATTATACTGGGTTATTATTTCATCTTTGTCGCCTTTATAAAGGGGTGTATATTCTGTTATAGGCTCCTGCGATATTACAACGCCTGCTGCATGCTTAGATGCATGCCTTGCAAGGCCTTCAAGGCTCTTTGCAATCTTAATCAGCTCGTTTATTTTTTGGTCATTCTCAATCAATTCCTTTAATCTCGGCTCTGCCTTTATTGCCTCGTCAATTGTGATGTTTAATGTATTCGGAACTAACTTTGCCACCTTATCTACCTCTATATACGGGATATCCAGAACACGGCCAACATCCCTTATAACACCTTTAGCAGCCATTGTTCCAAAGGTTATAATCTGTGCAACATGGTCAGTCCCGAATTTATTTGTTACATGCTGAATTACCTCCTCCCTTCTGTCCTTGCAGAAGTCCATGTCAATATCAGGCATGCTGACCCTGTCTGGATTTAGAAATCTTTCAAATAACAGGCCGTAGCGAAGAGGGTCAATGTCAGTAATCTTTAAGGAATATGCGGCAAGGCTTCCAGCAGCAGAGCCCCTTCCAGGGCCAACTGGTATGCCCTTGTTTTTCGCATAATTTATAATATCCC
>JAHFEP010000247.1 GCA_023248415.1 Nitrospirota bacterium | reverse complement strand
TTTGCAGATACACTTGACCAGTAGGTTACCTCTGTTTTATTTTTAGACAGTGTCCGTAATTCAACAGAGCCTTTTGTATAAAGGTCATTACCTGTTGCAGTCCATTCGCCTTTATTCGGCGGGTTTTCAAATATAGTATGCGCACGCATGATAATGGTCTTTGAAAATGGGCCAAAGCTTACCTTTACCTTCCAGTCAGTGTCCTTTTCGTTTACAATACAGACGCCTTCACAACCGGGAACGCAAGAGCCGACCTGTTTCATATCACGCAGGAACTGCCATACCTTTTCTATGGATGCTTCAACTTCAAAGACCTTTTTTGCGTCAGGCATATTTTACTTTATAATCCCTTCTCCTTTTTTAATAAAAAATATTATTTCCTCCTGCCTCTTTTCAATCTCTAAGACCCTGTGGCCGAGTGACTTTGCCCAAACAATAATATCACTCTCTGCCTCTGGATAATTTAAAATATTTAAAAGTATCTTTACTACATCGCCTGTATGGAGCTTGTCAATTCTATTTTTAATCGTTAATAGCGGGAGGGGTGGAAGAAGTTCTCTTGCATCAAGGGTTTCAACCTCTTTATAGATTATCATCTCCATTATTGTTCTTTCTGAAATCATCTATACACTCCAAAAATATATCAACAATCTTTGGGTCAAACTCTGTGCCGCTCCGCGCTATTATTTCCCTGACCGCGTCTTCATGGCCGAGTCCTTTTCTATACGGCCTGTTGGTTGTAATTGCATCATAGAAGTCTGCCACAGAGATTACCCTTGCCTCTAAGGGTATGCTTTCACCCATAAGCCCGTCTGGATATCCTGAGCCGTTATATCTTTCGTGGTCGTGCCTTATTATTGGGATAATAGGTTTTAGATAGTCTACATCCTTGATAATATCCACGCCTATCTGGGGATGTCTTTTAATAATAGTATATTCTGCATCAGTAAGTTTGGACATCTTATTTAAGATAGCATCTTCAATGCCAATCTTTCCAACATCATGGAAAAGGCTTGCACGTTCTAATATTAAGAGCTTTTCATCGGTAAAACCAAGCTGCTTTCCCATAGCAAGCGATAGATCAGTAACCCTCTTGGAGTGGCCTCGTGTATATTTATCTTTTGCATCAATGGCAGATGTTATTGCCTTGATAGTTCCCAGATACGCATTTTCAAGTTCATCTTGCCTTACCCTTAGTTTTTCTGCCATAAGATTAAATTCATGGGCAAGCTGTTCAATTTCATCGCCTGTGTTGACAGATACCCTGTGTGAGAGGTCGCCGTTTCCTATTATCTCTGCACCTGTGTGTAATATGTGAATCGGCTTCATAATACGATTTGCAGCATAGAAGCCGAGTGAGCCAAGCACTATTGCCAGTGACAGGGCAATGATAGAGACCTGCCACATTAATCTGTTTATTGGCGCGTATGTCTCTGCAGGGTCCTGCCTTACAAAGATGTACCATTTTTTCCCGCCAAAATTAATGCCGTCAGAAGAATATTTTTCCACATAGTTTACAGGCGCGAATCCGACAACAGAATTTTTGCCACCGTGGGCGTCATCTTCTGCAATTGTCCAGCCGATCCTTCTCTTGAATATCTCAACAATCAATGATTCAGTGATGTTGTGGCTCTTTACAGGATATATCGGGCAGACAAGTATTGTTCCGGCAGAGGATATTAGATTTGCATGGCCTGTTTTTCCAATCTTTATATTTGTTACCTCATTAAAGAAAAGGCTGACATCATGAACCATTCTTATTACACCCATAAAACCGCCGGCCTTTTCATCAACAATAGGATAGGCAATATCAAAGCTGTAATTCTCTGTTCTGTCATTGTATGATACATCGCTTAGATATGCCTTTACCCTGTTGCTTCCTGAAACAACCTTCCACCACGATTCATTGCCAACATAATATTTATCAGTCTTCTTTATTGCGGCGACAAGGCCGCCCTCTTTATCATATACGGCAAGCTCTATATGTCCCTCTGGTTCATAGTAGTTGAATCTTTTTAAGAAGCTGGATGCGTTATTTTCAACAATCTTCAAGGCAAAGGGGTCAACAGCAGAAGAACTGTTCCATCTGCTGTCTGTCTCCATCAAATCCTTTTTTATTGTTTCCTGTTTTTTGCCGTTATATCTCTGGTTTGCCCTGCTTAATGCATCCTTTATCTCATAAGAGATAGACAGGTGTATAGCCTCATCAACCTCATTCTCTAAAACGATATCAATTTTTTTTGCTGTCTCCCTTGCTATTTCCTGAAAGCTTGAGCCAATAGACTCCCTCAGGCCCTTTTTGCCCTCCCAGTATGTTATTAGCAATCCTGCTAACCCGGGGATTATTGCAATGAAAAATATTGAAAGGATAATCTTTTTTCTAAGCCCTGTTTTGTGTTTAATATTAGACATAAATCTAAAAACCTTCTTACTTAGTATACCAGATGAAAGGCAATTATCAAGACAAAATTTATGGGGTTAAGCTATTATATTATGCAATGGAAAGATATTTTTCTTGATATAATTAATCCCATCTGCTGCCATTTTTTGTATTGATTCATCATTTCTGCTCTTTGCCTTGTTATCTCTAAGATTTTTGCCAGCATAGCTATGTTCCTTCAAGAGTTCTATTTTGCCATGAGGAATAGTATCAGAAAGTTCTATTCCTGCAAATATTCCGAGCGCCAATGTCCAGCACCTTGCAACATTAGTAACATTATAGCCTCCACCGCCCAAGGCAATCAATGGAAGATTAAAACCCCTTATTTTTTTGACCATTTCGCAAAATCCATTTGTTGTAAGTTCAAGATGTGTAAGAGGGTCTGTTGCCATTGTGTCAACGCCCAATTGGGCAACAATGGCATCAGGCTTGTAAGCTTCTATTAATGGGGGGATAATTTCATTAAAACCCCATACGAATATTTCATCATCTGTTCCCGGGTAAAAAGGAAGGTTTACAGAAAATCCCTTACCTTTTTTAACTCCTATCTCATCTGAGAAACCTGTGCCCGGAAACAGGAATGTCCCTGTTTCATGTAAGGAAATGGTTAATACCTTATCAGTATCATAAAAGGCATACTGGACACCGTCGCCATGATGGGCATCAACATCTATGTACGCAATTTTATTATATTTTTTAAGCAGCTCCTTTATGGCAAGCACAGGGTCATTTATATAACAGAAGCCAGATGCCCTATCAGGCATTGCATGATGAAGTCCTCCAGCAATATTAAAGGCGATTTTGGCCTTTCCCTCTAAAATTATTCTTGCTGCCTGTATTGAACCCCCACTTGAAAGCAATGAGGCCTCATATATCCCTTTAATAATGGGATTATCACCCCACCCGAGGCCAAATTGTGATATATTTGTGGGATATTCATCTCTATCAATGGCCTTTAAAGCCTCTATATATTCCTTTGTATGGAAGGTGAGGATATTATCTTCCATAGCAGGCTCGGATTCAATATACATTAGATTTTGAAACTCCAAGAGGCCATAGCCCTTAATAAGCTCATAGGTGAGCTTTAGCCTAATCATCTTTAATGGGTGTGCTTCGCCATAGGTATATTTGTCAAACTTCTCTGAATATATAAAGGCACAGGGAGATTTAAAGGGTTCAAGGATTCGAGGGTTCATGGGTTCAAGAGTCTGCATTTTCACTATACCCCTTAAATATTTTCAATAGCCCTTCATTAAAAGGGATGGGTTCTATATTAAAGACCTCTTTCATTTCTTTAATATCGCATACATTATCCATTTGCAGCATGGTTATCTGGTCTGCTGTAACAGGAGGTTTTGGAAGGAGTGTCTCCATAATCATTGCTGCAGGCCGCATAAGAAATACTGGAATATGAAAACTAGGCCTTTTTACACCCATTGCATCAGCAATCCTTACTACGACATC
>JAHFEP010000091.1 GCA_023248415.1 Nitrospirota bacterium | reverse complement strand
AGAGATTGCTACTCACTTAACCTCTAAAAGCTCCACCTTTATATCATATCCGAGCTTATGGAGATAATCATAACAATCGTCCCATGTAAGGCCAAACTCTCTGACATCTGCAAGCCCGATTCTGGCGAGGATATCCTCTATTAGCTCAAAGTATCCTTCCTCAAAATCTGCTTCCCTTACCATCTCCTCTGACCAGTCTACAAGCTCTGACAAATTAATTGACCTGTTTATATATTTGAGGAGCATCTCCACAAGCAGCTTTCTTGTTACAATCATTTCTATTCCTCCTTTACCCTTGTGTGTCCCTTATCAACAGGATACTTTTCATGGACTTCAATTAAATTACCATTCTCATCATATATTTCCTGATAAAACTTCACAATTTCCTCATTAGCATCTACTTCCTTGATATACCTTGCCGTCCACCGGTGTTTCCCTTTTACCTCAAGATAGTATTTTCTGCCGCCGCCTGATAACTTATCCCACTTTTTAAATTTCTTTTCATTGTTCCGCCTCTTGTCTTGCAGATTCATTAACTTATAGTATATCACACTTTATTCTGCTTATATTAAAGATTTTTGAAATACAGGGGAAAAGGTAAATTTGGTCTATAATAACACTAAGCAAATCATACTTAGGTCTGCTATAATATCTCCATCATGCCTAGGACTGGAACAGCAACATTACCGCTTTATTATGGCAGGGCGCCGAGATGGCTCTTTGACAGGATGCGGCTTTTAAAAAATTCCTTAGGGCTTGGCAATCGTGAAAAGATTGATGCATTAAAAAGGACTGCAAATTTTTTTGGAGGAGAAAATGGATGTGCTTAAAGCAGTAAAAGAAAGAAGGAGCATAAGAAATTTTCAGAAAAAAGAGATACCAGAAGATGCTGTTGATAAGCTTATTGAAGCCATTATCTGGGCGCCGAGTGCAGGGAATCTTCAGTCAAGGAAATTCTATTTTGTAAAGGATGCAGAAATTAAACAGCAGCTTGTCAGCGCTGCATTTGGCCAGAACTTTATTTCAGAGGCGCCGATAGCAATCGTCGCTTGCACAGATAATAAAATTTCAAAAAGATACGGTGACAGGGGCGCTCATCTCTATGCCATTCAGGATGTATCTGTAAGCATTATGAACATGATGCTTGTGGCACATGAGCTTGGTCTTGGCACAGTATGGGTTGGCGCATTTGATGAGTGGCAGGTATTTGAAATATTAAATCTGCAGCAGAATCTCAGACCAGTTGCTATTATACCTGTCGGCTATCCGGCAAAAACACCATCGCCGCCACGCAGGATGTCTAAAAACGAGGCAGTGGAGATTAGATAAATTTACGATTGGCCTCTTTTTCCAGCAATCTGCAAACGGTTGAGCGCCTTTTGCAGGCTCTCCTTTGCCTTTTCAAAATCTGTTTCTTCTGGCCCTTTGGCGAGTATCTCTTCTGCCCGCTTCTTTGCCTCTTCTGCCCTTACTAAATCAATCTCCTCTGCCTTTTCTGCAATCTCTGCAAGTATAATTACCCTCTGGCCTGTTATCTCCGCATATCCCCAGCCTATGGCAAGCGAGCAGTATACATTGTTCTTTTTATAGCGGAGCTCGCCAATAGTAAGTGTGGTCAACAAAGGTATATGGCCTGGCAGTATGCCTAATTCACCCTCTATGCCAGGGCACACTACTTCTTCAACATCTTCATGCATTAAGAGCTTGTTTGGTGTGACTATTTCTAATAATATTTTATCTGCTAACATAGCTTACATTTTCCAGAAATTGTAAAATATAAATTGTAGATTTTTGCCTTAATTTTGCAATTTTAAATCTTCAATTTTCAATTACTACTTCTTATGCCCCAGCTTCTCTGCCTTTTCAACTACCTCTTCTATTGTGCCAACCATATAAAAAGCCTGTTCTGGAAGGTCATCATATTTTCCTTCAACTACCTCTTTAAAACCCCTTATAGTATCAGCAGTTTTTACATATTTTCCCGGCGTGCCTGTAAATGCCTCTGCCACATGGAAGGGCTGAGACAAAAATCTCTGTATCTTTCTTGCCCTTGCTACTATCAGTTTATCCTCTTCTGAAAGTTCATCCATGCCAAGTATGGCAATAATGTCTTGCAGGTCTTTATATCTCTGCAATACTACCTGAACAGACCTTGCTACTTTATAATGCTCCTCGCCAATAATCCTTGGGTCCATAATCCTTGATGTTGAATCAAGCGGGTCAACTGCTGGATAGATACCGAGCTCTGCCAGAGACCTTGAAAGAACGGTTGTTGCATCAAGGTGTGCAAATGTAGTTGCTGGCGCTGGGTCGGTTAAATCATCTGCAGGGACATAGACTGCCTGAATGGATGTAATGGAGCCTTTTTTGGTTGTTGTAATCCTCTCCTGCAGGTCACCCATCTCTGTGCCAAGATTCGGCTGATAACCAACAGCAGAGGGCATTCTGCCAAGAAGCGCAGAGACCTCAGAGCCTGCCTGAGTAAACCTGAACATATTGTCAATAAAGAGCAGGACATCCTGCCCCTCTTCATCCCTGAAATATTCAGCAACAGTAAGACCTGAAAGCCCGACGCGAAGCCTTGCGCCAGGCGGTTCATTCATCTGGCCATACACAAGCGCTGTCTTATTTATAACGCCTGATTCTGTCATCTCCATCCAGAGGTCATTTCCTTCCCTTGTCCTTTCACCAACGCCTGAAAAGACAGAGAAGCCGCCGTGCTCTGTAGCAATGTTATGAATAAGCTCCATAATAACAACGGTCTTTCCAACACCAGCGCCGCCGAACAGGCCTGTCTTTCCGCCTCTTGCATAAGGTGCAAGCAAATCAACAACCTTAATGCCTGTTTCAAAGAGCTGTGTAGAGGGCTCCTGCTCAACAAACGTTGGGGCTGGCCTGTGGATTGGGTACCTCTTTTTTGCATTTACAGGGCCTTTGTTGTCAATAGGCTCTCCAACAACATTCAAAAGTCTGCCGAGCGTCTCTTTTCCAACAGGCATTGATATGGGCTCTCCCATATCCTTTACCCTCATGCCTCTGACAAGGCCGTCTGTAGTGGACATTGCTATTGCCCTTACCCTGTTCTCGCCAAGATGCAGGGCAACCTCTAATGTAAGGTCTATTGCTGGCCTTCCTGCTGCCTTATCCTCTTTCTCTTCAATCTTTAGTGCATTCAAAAGCGCCGGCAGCTTTCCTACTGGAAACTCTGCATCAATTACTGGCCCGATAACCTGAATTATTTTTCCTTCCGCCATTTTTAATCTCCTTTTCCTCGTTTTGTCATTCCCGCAGAAGCGGGAATCCAGTCTTGTCCCTGTGAAAATAGGGAACTATATAATAAATATAGATTCCTGCTTTCGCAGGAATGACAATAATGTGGTTTACTTCAATGCTTCTGAGCCGTTTATGATGTCCATCAGCTCTTTTGTTATCATTGCCTGCCTTGTCCTATTATAGACGAGGGTAAGTTTTTTAATCAACTCCTTTGCATTCTTTGTTGCAGACTCCATTGCAGTCATCCTCGCGCCGTATTCGCTGGCATTTGATTCAAGAAGGATGCGGAAGGTCTGCACCTCAATATGCTTTGGAAGGAGGCTGTGCAATATCACTTTAGCTGATGGTTCAAAAATGTAGTCTGCAGTAAATGCAATTTCTGTTTCCACTGACGGCTCTATTGGCAGGAGCTTCTCAATTATCACCTTCTGCTGCATTGCGGATTTGAATTCATTATAAACAACATAAAGCTCATCAAAAAGCCCCTTTTCATAGGACTCTACAATGTCTATGCCAATCTCTGACCCGTGCTGATAAGAGAGCCTGTCAAAGATGCCAGCATAGGACTTTCTAATCTCAAAGTCCCTGCGTCTGTAAAAATCCCTGCCCTTTCTGCCAACAGTATTCAGGGTAATCTCGCATCCCTCTGCCCTTTTTTCTCCTAAAAATTCCATAGACCTTCTTATGATATTTGCATTAAATGCGCCGCAGAGTCCCCTGTCTGAGGTAACAATCATTACCTCCATCCTTTTATCGCCCCTCTTTGCAAGCAAAGGGTGGCTCTCGCGCTCAACCCTTGCAGATAGGTTTCCAAGAACAGAGAGCATCTTCTGTGCATAAGGCCTTGCCTCAAGTATCCTGTCTTGCGCGCGTTTCAGCTTTGCAGCAGCAACCATCTTCATTGCCTTGGTAATCTGCTGTGTATTTTTTACGCTTCCTATCCTTCTTTTTATGTGCTGTAAATTCGGCATATCAATCGTTATGCTTGAAAGGTCTTTTTAAATTCCTCTATCATTCCCCTTATTTTTGCCTTAAGGTCATCATCAAGTGTCTTCTTTTCCTTAATCTCTTTCTTTATGTTTTCATATTTCGCATCAACAAACTTCATTAGTTCCTTTTCAAATTTTCTTACAGAGGATGTTGGTATATCATCCACATAGCCGTTTGTTCCGGCAAATATTGCTATAACCTGATGTTCAACAGGGCTCGGCTGATACTGGTCCTGCTTCAAAAGCTCTACCATTCTCTCGCCCCTTGCAAGCTGCGCCCTTGTTGTTTTGTCAAGCTCGCTGCCAAATTGGGCAAAGGCTGCCATCTCCCTGTATTGTGCAAGGTCAAGCCTTAGTGTTCCTGATACCTGTTTCATTGCCTTAATCTGTGCTGCGCCGCCGACACGGGATACTGAAAGCCCGACATTAACAGCAGGCCTTATGCCGGAATAGAACAAATCAGTGCCAAGATATATCTGGCCGTCTGTAATAGAGATAACATTTGTAGGGATATATGCAGAGACATCGCCTGCCTGTGTCTCTATGATTGGGAGCGCTGTTAATGAGCCGCTGCCATTTTCCTTGCTTAATTTTGCAGCTCGCTCCAATAAACGGGAGTGGAGATAGAAGACATCGCCTGGAAAGGCTTCACGGCCAGGGGGCCTTCTTAATAGCAACGACAACTGTCTGTAAGCAACTGCCTGTTTTGAAAGGTCATCATATATAATCAGGGCGTGTCTCCCGTTGTCCCTGAAATATTCGCCCATTGTACAGCCTGTATACGGCGCTATAAACTGCAGTGATGCGGTCTCGCTTGCAGTTGCAGATACAACAATAGTATATTCCATTGCGCCGTAGTCTTCAAGGCTCTTTACCACATTCGCAACTGTGGAGCGCTTCTGCCCTATTGCAACATATATGCAGACCATGTTCTCACCCTTTTGATTTAAGATAGTGTCAATTGCAATTGCGGTCTTTCCAGTCTGCCTGTCGCCTATAATCAATTCCCTCTGTCCTCTGCCAATAGGTATCATTGTATCTATTGCCTTAATGCCTGTCTGAAGAGGCTCGCGCACAGACTGCCTGTCAACGATTCCCGGCGCAATAACCTCAATCCTTCTTTTCTCCTTTGCAGTGATAGTCCCCTTGCCGTCAATTGGCTGGCCAAGGGCATTTACCACTCGGCCGACAATTGCATCGCCGACAGGCACCTCAACAATCCTGCCTGTCCTTTTTACAATATCTCCTTCTTTTATATTCCTGTCTTCACCAAGAAGAACAACTCCGACATTGTCTTCTTCAAGGTTAAGGGCCATGCCGTATACCCCGCCCGGAAATTCCAGAAGCTCGCTTGCCATGGCATTTTCCAAGCCGTAGACCTTTGCTATACCGTCGCCGACCATCAGGACAGTGCCGACCTCTTTTACCTCAATCTCCTTTTCAAACTCAGCAAGCTGCCGTTTTATTATTTCACTAATCTCTTCTGCCTTAATCTGCATATCATCACCTCTTTAAAAGTAATCTGTTTTTAATATTTTCTAATTGTGTCTTGATGCTGCCGTTATAAACAAGGCTGCCCACCTGTATCATTACACCGCCTATAATTGAGTCATCAACCCTTTCCTCAAGTTCAACATCCTTTTTTGTAATATCGCTTAATCGGCTCTTTATCTTGGAAAGGCTTGCATCCGTTAGCTTAGCTGTTGTAATCACCACAGCCTTTTTCTTGTTCTGTTTTTCAATAATAAGCATTGAAAGGTTTTCTACAATCTCTCTTAGGTATTTTATCCTGTCTTTTTTTAAAAGAAGCTTAATAAAGTTTTTGGTAATATCCGCGCCCCCGATCTTTTGAAGGACGCCTGTTAAAACCTTTTCTTTATCCTCTTTGCCAAAGATTGGATTGAAAATAAAATTCTTTATCTCCCTGTTTGTCTCAATTAAATTGGACAACGTTTCAAGCTCCTTTTTTATTGCCTCTGTCTCCTTCTCATTTTTTGTTATGGAAAAGAGCGCCTTTGCATAGCGCCTTGCAATAATATCTTTTATCAAGACCTTCTCTCTCCAATCTTAATTATATATTCTTCAATCAGACTGTCCTGTTCTTTGCTGCCAATTGCCTTTTTTATCTTCTTTTCTGCAAGCTCCATTGCAAGGTTAACTGCTTCTATATGCAGCTCCTCTTTTGCCTTCTTTAATTCCTGCTCTATCCTTCCTTTTGCATGGCTCTCAAGCCGCTGCCTTGCCTTGTTGCCTTCTTCTATCAATATTGCCTTCTCCCTTTGGCCCCTCATCCGTGCATCTTCAAGTATTGCCTTTACCTCTTCTTCCTTTTTATGCACCCTTTCCTCAATCTCTGCAAGCCTCTTTTTTGCTGCTGCCTTTGTCTCCTCTGCTTCCCTTAATTGTCTTTCAACCTCAATCCTTCGTTGAACAAGAAAGCTCTTTAAAAATTTAGTCAAAAAATATCCTAAGACACCGGCCAATACTAAGAAGTTTATTATCCTGGATCCCCAGTCTGATTTTATTATCCTATACAACAGCCGTAATAACCAGAATAACCAGTCTGATATGGTAGCAGGTGCGTGCCCTGCCTCTGCGCCTGTGCTTGCTGCATAGGCTATCTGAGGGAATAATAAGATAAATGTAAGCAATATTCTTTTCATTGTACCTTTACGGTCTTTTCCTTTTTAGCCTTTGCGCTGCTGAGCATCTTTGTAGTAATCTCTGATGCTGCAATTTCCGCATCCTTTAATAATATCCCTTTTGCCTCTAAGGCGCTCTTTTCAATCTCTTTCACACTCTTTTCAATAAGCAGCTTACCCTGCTCTTTTGCTGCCTCAACAATCTTCACCTGCTCTGCCATGCCCTGCTGTCTCAACTCAGAAAGCATAACTGATGCTTTTTGTTTTGCCTGACTAAGTTCGCCTTCAATTATTTTTAAGGCGCCCTCTGCTTTATCCTGTGCAGTCTTGGCCTCGCCAAGGCATTCCTTTATAATTGCATCCCTCTCATCAAGCGCCTTTGTTATAGGCTTAAAGAGAAGCTTTTGCAGGACAAACATTAAGACAAGGACATTAGCTATCTGTAAAAAAAACGTCCAGTTTATATCTAACATAAATTAATATTCCAATTCTCTATATTTAGAAATCTAATATAATAATTTAAAAACTAAATATTACTAATTAATGAAAACCTTGTCAAGGATTTCCTTAAATCTATAAGATAATTCCTCCGCCGATTACAATATCCTTATCATAAAAGACCACTGACTGGCCTTTGGCAATAGCCCTCTGCGGCTCTTTGAACTTGACCTTTATCTTATCTATATCAAAAGGCATGATTTCAGCCGACACCTCTGGATTGCGATAGCGGATTTTAGCAGCTACATCCATCGTATCCGCAAGCCTCTCCATTGAAACAAGGTTTATATCCCCGGCAATAAGCACATCATTAAACAGACCGCTTTCATCACCAAGCATTATCCTATTATTTTCTGCATCAATATCAATCACATATAGCCTCTTGCTTGAAGCAATACCCAAACCCCTTCTTTGTCCAATGGTATAAAATGCAATACCTTCATGTTTTCCAATTACATTGCCTTTAGTATCTACGAACTCACCACTCTGCTTTGCCTCTGGAATCCTCTCTTCTAAGAATCCCCTGTAATCCTCCTCTTCTGCCTCTGTAACAAAGCAAATCTCCTGACTCTCCTTGCCCTCTGCGCCAGGAAGCCCTAATTCCTTTGCTATCTCAATAACCCTTTCTTTTTTCAATCCGCCAAGTGGAAATATTACTGAGCCGAGCTGTTCCTGATTCAGGCGATATAAAAAATATGACTGGTCTTTTTTAGAGTCTATTCCTTTTTTGAGAATATACCTGTTAATGGCTGAATTAAATTCTATTCTTGCGTAATGGCCTGTTGCAAGCCTTTCTGCACCGAGCTCTCTTGCCTTTTTCAGAAGCAAGCCGAACTTTATCTTCTCATTGCATCTGATGCAGGGATTTGGCGTGCGGCCAGAGAGATACTCTTTGCAGAAGTCATCTATTATCTCTTTTTCAAATTCCTCCTGAATATTTATTACAGTAAATGAAATGCCTATTTTTTGTGCAGCCTGTCTTGCAACATCTGCCTTGCAGCATGCGCGTTCATACCACTCTATTCCCTTTTTCGGATCGCCCCTCCAGAGCTGAAGCGTTATTCCATGAAGCTCATGCCCATCTTTTTTCAGAAGGGCTGCTGCAACAGAGCTATCCACTCCTCCGCTCATTCCAATAACAATCTTCAATCAGCGCCTTTAACTCCTGCTATCCTTACACCCTTTTCCGGGGTAATTGACATAACCTTCTTCTCCTCCTTTGCAAGCATATCGCACTTGCCGTCAAAACGCACGCCCTCTTCAATTATCAGCACAGGTGTCTTTATTGTCCCGATTATAGTTGCCGGCGCAAGGAGATGAACCTTATCTTTGGAATTAATATTTCCTGTTATCTTGCCGCCGCAGACAAGTGTCCCAACTGCCACCTCTGCACTTATTACAGCGGATTCTCCAACAACAAGCGTCCCCTTTGTTATAATCTCTCCCTCAACCTTTCCATCTATACGCACAGTTCCTTCGTAGCTTAAAACACCCTTAAACTCTGTGCCTTTGCCGAGAAAGGCAATTATCTCCTCTGTTCCTGTATGGCCAGCCTCGCCTTCTTTTATCTCTTTCTTGAACATTAAACGTCTCCTTTCTGCCTATGTATTAACTTGAACCCTATAATCCTTGAACCCTTATTTTAATATTATATCAATAATCCTTTGTAGGTCATCCTTTGAATAATATTCTATCTGTATCTTACCGCCCCTCTTTGCCTCTGTTATGTGAATCTTTGTGCCGAGCCTTTTTCTTAAACTCTCTTCAACAGCAAGAATCTCATCCCTCTTTTTGTGTTTCTTCTTTGCAAAGTGATGTGTCTTCCATTTTGCAATCAGAGACTCTGTCTCCCTTACGGAAAGGCCCTTGTTAATTATAATCTCTTTAGCCTTTGTCTGCTCATCAGCAGTTGGCAGGGCTAAGAGCGTCTTTGCATGGCCCATTGAGACAGTCCCTTTTGATATCTCATCCCTTACATCTTTCGGCAGATTGAGAAGCCTTAAAAAATTTGTTACTGTAGAGCGCTCCTTGCCAACCCTGTGGCTAACCTCTTCCTGTGTAATATTGAATTCCTTTATCAGCCTTTGATATGCAACTGCAGTCTCAATTGGATTTAGGTCCTCCCTTTGAACATTCTCAATTAAGGCAAGCTCCATTGCCTCCCTGTCAGAGGCATCCTTTATTACAGCAGGTATCCTTGCAAAGCCTGCCATCTGTGCAGCGCGCCACCTTCTCTCGCCCGCAATCAGTTCATAGCCGCCGTCAGATGACCTTCTGACAGTAATGGGCTGGATTATACCATTGACCTTTATTGACTCTGAAAGCTCTGATAAGGCAGTATCATCAAAAACCTTTCTCGGCTGATACCTGTTTGGCGTTATCCGTGCAATATCAAGTTCAGCAATGCTGCTGCTCTCTGCCTTGCTGAGTATGGATGTATCAGGTATTAATACGCCCAGACCCTTTCCTAATGCCTTTCTCTGCTGCATCTCTCCATCACTTCCTTTGCAAGTTGTAAATAAGACTGTGCGCCCTTTGACGCAATATTATAAAGAACAACCGGTTTGCCAAAGCTCGGCGCCTCGCTCAATGCAATATTTCTTGGAATAATACTGCTGAAAACCTCTTTGCTGAAATGCTCATTAATCTCCTTTACCACCTGATGGCAAAGATTATTCCTGCTGTCAAACATTGTAAGGAGTATCCCTTCCACCTTTAAATTCGGGTTAAAGGACTGCCTGACAAGTTTTATTGTATTTAATAACTGCCCAAGTCCTTCCATTGCATAGTATTCACACTGAACTGGAATAAGCACAGAATCAGAGGCATTTAGGGTATTTATTGTTAAAAGGCCTAATGAAGGAGGGCAGTCAACCACAATATATTCATAATTCGCCTTTACGCTTTCAAGCGCCCTTTTTAATACAAACTCCCTGTCTTTAACATCAATAAGCTCAAGCTCAGCGCCTATGAGATTGATATTTGACGGTATAAGGTCAAGCCTGTTGACCTCTGTCTTTTGAATCACATCAGCAGGCCTCGTCTGGTTAATTAATATATCATAGGTAGTTATAAACTGCTTATCTTTGTCAAAGCCAAGGCCGCTTGTGCTGTTGCCCTGCGGGTCAATGTCAATTAAGAGGACACGCTTTTCTGCAACTGCCAATGACGCAGAAAAATTTATGGCTGTTGTGGTCTTCCCAACCCCGCCTTTTTGATTTGCTATGGCAATTATTTTACAGGACATATCTTGTACCTTTTTATAGGATGCTAAATATTAGCATAGAAAAAAAATTTTGGCATTAAAATTTTTTAAAAAAGAGGGGCGGGCAATATAGCTATTA